>NZ_JBHXMA010000035.1:0-122644 GCF_042721035.1 Streptomyces sp. NPDC058464 | reverse complement strand
GCTGATCGTCGTCGTAAACCCCCAGCTCGGCGAGTTCGCCGCCCCCGCCCCCTGACCCACCACTCTCCACCCCCCCCCGGCCGTGGGCCCCCGCCCTGCCCGGGCGCCGGCGGCTCCCCCATGCCCTGAAAGGGATCCGCGGACATGTCCGAACAGCAGCAGAGGGTCGCCCTGGTCTCCGGGGCCACCAGCGGAATCGGTCTCGCCTCGGCGCGGTTGCTGGCCCGGCAGGGCCACCGCGTCTTCATCGGCTCCCGCGACGACGGGAACGTCGAGCGGACCGTCAAGGAACTGCGTGCAGAGGGGCTCGACGTCGACGGGACGGTCCTCGACGTGCGGTCCGCGCTGTCCATCGAGAACTTCGTGCGGGCCGCCGTCGAGCGGTACGGCACCGTCGACGTGCTCGTCAACAACGCCGGGCGGTCCGGCGGCGGCGTGACCGCCGACATCGACGACGAGCTCTGGTACGACGTCGTCGAGACCAACCTGAACAGCGTCTTCCGCCTCACCCGCGCCGCCCTCACCACCGGCGGCATGCGCGAGAAGAGCCGGGGGCGGATCATCAACATCGCGTCCACCGCCGGGAAGCAGGGCGTCGTGCTCGGGGCGCCGTACTCCGCGTCCAAGCACGGCGTCGTCGGGTTCACGAAGGCCCTCGGCAACGAGCTGGCCCCCACCGGCATCACCGTCAACGCCGTCTGCCCGGGGTACGTCGAGACGCCCATGGCGCAGCGGGTGCGCGCCGGTTACGCCGCCGCCTACGACACCAGCGAGGACGCCATCCTCGACAAGTTCACGGCGAAGATCCCGCTCGGCCGCTATTCGACCCCGGACGAGGTCGCCGGTCTGGTCGGCTACCTCGCCTCCGACACCGCCGCCTCCATCACCGCGCAGGCCCTCAACGTCTGCGGCGGCCTCGGCAACTTCTGAAACCCCCGGCACCCTCTAGGAGTTCACCCATGTCCGAGCCGAAGGAAGTCGAGCACGAGGTCACGATCTCGGCGCCGGCCGCCGAGGTCTACCGGCTGATCGCCGACGTGGCCAACTGGCCGCGGATCTTCCCGCCGACCATCTACGTCGACCACCTGGAACGCTCCGGCGACGAGGAGCTGATCGGGATCTGGGCCACCGCCAACGGCGAGGCCAAGAACTGGACCTCGCGCCGGGTGCTGGACCCCGAGGGCCTGCGGATCACCTTCCGGCAGACCGTCTCCACCCCGCCCGTCGCGACCATGGGCGGCACCTGGATCATCGAGCCGGCCGGCGCGGGGACCTCGCGCGTCCGGCTGCTGCACGACTACACCGCCGTCGACGACGACCCGGCGGGACTCGCCTGGATCGACGAGGCCGTCGACCGCAACTCCCGCTCCGAGCTGGCCGCGCTGAAGGCGAACGTCGAACTCGCCACCGCGTCGGAGGAGTTGACCTTCTCCTTCGAGGACACCGTCCAGGTCGACGGTTCCGCCAAGGACCTCTACGACTTCGTCAACGAGGCCGACCGCTGGTCCGAGCGGCTGCCGCACGTGGCGACCGTCCGGCTCACCGAGGACACCCCGGGCCTGCAGACCCTGGAGATGGACACCCGCGCCAAGGACGGCTCGACGCACACCACCAAGTCGTACCGGGTCTGCCTGGAGGGACGGAAGATCGCCTACAAGCAGACCACCCTGCCGGCCCTGATGAACCTGCACACCGGCTACTGGACCTTCCGCGAGACCGACGAGGGCACCTTCGCCTCCTCCCAGCACACCGTCGTGCTGCGCCCCGAGAACATCGAGAGGAT
This sequence comes from Streptomyces sp. NPDC058464, assembly GCF_042721035.1. Classification (NCBI taxonomy): domain Bacteria; kingdom Bacillati; phylum Actinomycetota; class Actinomycetes; order Kitasatosporales; family Streptomycetaceae; genus Streptomyces; species Streptomyces sp. NPDC058464. The sequence continues at coordinate 120,861 of NZ_JBHXMA010000035.1, read as the reverse complement.
CCTCGGGCCGGAGGCCGGGGTCGCCGAGGCCCGCGCGTACGTGCAGGGCGCGCTGAGCACCAACAGCCGCGCCACCCTGAACCACGCCAAGGCGTACGCCGAAGCGAGGCGCTGACCGATGGCCGGTGCCGACGCGGTCGACACGCACGTCCTGGTGGTCGGCGCCGGACCCGTCGGGCTGATGCTCGCCGGGGAACTGCGTCTCGGCGGCGCCGACGTGACCGTCCTGGAACGGCTGGACGCCCCGACGACGGAGTCCCGGGCGTCCACCCTGCACGCCCGGACGATGGAACTGCTGCGGCAGCGCGGCCTGCTGGACGGCCCCGGCGGCTTCGCCTACCCTGAGCCGCCGCCCGACGAGCCCCGCGGCCACTTCGGCGGCCTCCCCCTCGACCTCACCCTGGACAGCAGCCACCCCGGCCAGTGGAAGGTCCCGCAGACCCGCACCGAGGAGCTCCTCGGCGCCTGGGCGGACCGCCTCGGGGCCCGCGTACTGCGCGGGCACGAGGTCTTCGCCCTCACGCAGCACCCGGACCACGTGACCGTCGTGACCGAACACCAGGGGCACCGGCGGGAGTTCACGGCCCGGTACGTCGTCGGCTGCGACGGCGAGCACTCCGCCGTACGACGGCTCGCCGGCATCCCCTTCCCCGGCGACGCCGCCGGACGGGAGCTGATCCGCGCCGACGTCGACGGCATCGACATCCCGAACCGGCGCTTCCAGCGGCTGCCGGACGGGCTCGCCATCGCCGCCCGGCGCGGCGACGGCGTCACCCGGGTGATGGTCCACCGGTTCGGTACCCCGCCGCGCACCGCACAGGCCCGCTTCGCCGACATCGTGACCGCCTGGCGGGACGTCACCGGCGAGGACATCGGCCACGGCACCCCGCTGTGGGTGAACTCCTTCGGCGACGCCTCCCGGCAGGCCGAGCGCTACCGCGCGGGCCGGGTGCTGCTCGCCGGGGACGCGGCCCACCAGCAGATGCCGATCGGCGGCCAGGCCCTCAACCTCGGCCTCCAGGACGCCGTGAACCTCGGCTGGAAGCTCGCGGCCACCGTCCTCGGCCGGGCCCCGGCGGCACTCCTTGACACCTACCACGACGAACGGCACACCGTCGGCCGCCGCGTCCTGTCCGCCATCCGCGCCCAGGCCCGGCTGCTGCTCGGCGGGCCCGAGGTGGAGCCGCTGCGCTCGGTGATCGGCGAACTCACGGCGTACGAGAAGGTCCGGGCGCACCTCGCCGGGACGATCAGCGGCCTCGACGTGCGCTACGGGCACGACGGGGATGACGGGGACGACGACCGGGAGGCGCCGGTCGGCTCGCGGCTGCCGGACGTCCGGCTCGACTCCGGGGCGACCACGGCCGAACTGCTCCGCTCCGCCCGCGGGTTGCTGCTCGTGACGGACCCGGCGCTGGCCGGGGCGGCGGGGGACCGGTCGGCGTCCGTCGACACGGTCGTCACCCGCCCCGCCGGGCTCCTCGACGGCCTCGCCGCCGTGCTCGTACGGCCGGACGGATACGTCGCCTGGGCCGGCGACACGGCGGACGGCCTGCACGAGGCCCTCGGCCGCTGGTTCGCACCTGATCCAGGCCCCTCCCACACACCACAACCGACTGTCAGGAGAAGGAAAATGGGCAACCTGACCGGAAAGACGGCCCTCGTCACCGGCGCCAGCCGGGGCATGGGCCGGGCCACCGCCGAACGGCTCGCCGCCGACGGCGCCCTGGTCGCCGTGCACTACGGCAGTAGCGAGGAGGCCGCCGCCGAGGTGGTCGCCGGGATCGAGAAGGACGGCGGACGGGCGTTCGCCGTCGGGGCCGAACTGGGCACGCCCGGCGACGTCCACGAGCTGTTCCTCGCCCTGGAGGCGGGGCTCAAGGAGCGCACCGGCGAGACCGAGCTGAACATCCTCGTCAACAACGCCGGGGTGATGGGCGGGGTCAAGGCCGAGGACACCACCCCCGAGCAGTTCGACCGGATCTTCGCCGTCAACGCCAGGGCGCCGTTCTTCGTCATCCAGCGGGCGCTGGCCGACATGCCCGACGGCGGCCGGATCGTGAACATCTCCTCCGGCCTGACCCGGTTCGCCAACCCGGACGAGATCGCCTACGCCATGAGCAAGGGCGCCGTGGAACAACTGGCCCTCCACTTCGCCAAGTTGCTGGGCCCGCGCGGGATCACCGTGAACAGCGTCGCGCCGGGCATCACCCGCAACGGCAACCCGCTGTTCGACATCCCCGAGGCCGTCGAGGCCATGTCCGCGCTGTCCGCCTTCAACCGCGTCGGCGAACCGCAGGACGTCGCCGACGTCGTCGCCTTCCTCGTCTCCGACGACGCCCGCTGGGTCACCGGCTCCTTCGTCGACGCGAGCGGCGGCACGCTCCTGGGGTGACGCGGTGACCAGGACCCTTCCGTCACCGGTCGCCGCCGGCCCGGACGAGCGGTTCGGCCCCCGGCTGTGGGGGCTGCTGCTCGTCCTCGCCGGCAACATGCTCATCGACGCGCTGGAGGTGTCCGTGGCGGTGGTGGCGCTGCCCGCCATCGGCACGGACCTGGGACAGCCGCCGACCGTCACCCAGTGGGCGATGACCGGCTTCGCCGCCGGCTTCGGCGGCCTGCTCCTCTTCGGCGCCCGCGTGGTCACCCTCCTCGGCCGCCGCCGCGTCTACCTCGCGGCCCTCCTCGCCTTCGCCGCCGCCTCCGCACTCAGCGCCCTCGCCCACGACCCCTGGCTGCTCCTCGCCACCCGCCTGCTCAAGGGCTTCTGCGCGGCCCTCACCGCCCCCACCGGCCTGGCCATCATCACCAGCCACTTCCCGGAGGGCCGCCCCCGCTCCCGAGCGGTCTCCGTCTACACCCTCTTCGGCGCGGGCGGCTTCACCGCAGGCCTGCTCCTGTCCGGCTGGCTGACCGAGACCTCGTGGCGGTGGGCCTTCGCGTTCCCGGCCCCGGTGGTGTTGTTGCTGTTCGCGTTCGGGCTGCGCCTGATACCAGGCGAGGCGCCGGGCGCCCCAAAGGACCTGAGCGTTCCGGCAGGGGGCGCGGAGAGCGCCCCAAAGGGGCGCGGGGCCGTATTGGATATGCGGCTACCGCCGCGCGGGCGCGACCAGCCCCCACCGGGCCGCACCCGAACGACGGCCCATCGCTACGACATCCCAGGCGCCCTCACCTTCCTGGGAGCCCTCCTCGCCCTCGTCCAGGGCATCACCCAACTCCCCACCCACGGTTGGAGCGACCCGAGAGCCGTCGGGCCGCTCTGCACCGCCGCCCTCCTCCTGCTGGCCTTCTGGCAGATCGAGCGCCGCTCACCCGCCCCCCTCCTGCACATCGCCCCCTCCCTGCGCGGCAACCCCGCCCTGATCCGCTCCGCCGCCGGCGCCGCCTGTCTCAACGGCTCCTACCTGGGCCTCCTGTTCGTCCTGACGTACCAGACCCAGACCCTCGCCGGCTGGTCCCCCCTCCGCACGGCGCTCGCCCTGCTCCCGGCCGCCGCGCCTCCGGCGCTCACCGCGCTGGCCTCCGGCCGCCTGGTCGCCACGTTCGGCGCCCCCCGCCTCATCGTGGCCGGCGCCGCCTGCGCCTTCGCAGGCGGCCTGCTCCAACTACGGCCGCACGCCTGGCCGTTGGACTACCCGGGCCGGATGCTCCCCACGCTCCTGCTCGTCGGCACCGCCTTCGTGCTCTCCTTCGCCGCACTCAACATGCAGGCGATGTCCCGCCTCACCCCCGCCGACCGGCTCACCGGCAGCGGCCTGTACCAGACGGCCGTCCAGCTCGCCGCGGTCCTCGCGGTCGCGCTCGTCGCCGCCCTGCTCGCCGCCCACGCGCCGGCGCCCGGCGCGGGTCCGGCCGCCGCGGCCGCCGCCTGCCGGCCGGCGCTGACCCTGGTTGCCGTCCTCGGCTTCCTGGGCCTGTCCGTCGGCCTCACCGGCCTGATCCGCACCCCACCCTCCTCACTCCACCACGGGGAATGACCATGGACCAGACAACGCAGACCTGGGTCTTCGACGACCTGGACGACGAACTCGACGATCTGGACTACGAGTTCGAGCGTGATCGGATCGTCGAGGTGGTGCCGCCCAGCCTCGCGCACCTCGCCTCCGTCGGCCTCGCCGAGCGCACCCGGCTCATCGACGCGTACGTCCGCGGCGAGCTCGCCCGGGTGCTGCGGGTGGCGCCGGACAGCATCGACACCGTGGGCCGCCCGATGAACAGCCTCGGCATCGGGTCCATCAACGGCCTGGAACTCCAGCGCCGGATGGAGGCCGCGCTGTGTGTCGACGTCAACCTCAACCGGCTGCTGCGCGCCAACAGCGCCGCCGAGCTGGTCGACTGCCTCGCCGGACAGCTCGGCCCGGAGGACAGCCCGCACAAGCACGCCGGCCGCAGCGAGCACCACCTGGTCGCGCACGACCTGCCGAGCCCGAGGTGATCGGGGGGATGCCGGTCCTGGAGTTCGGCACGGCCACCCTCGCCGCCGCGCCGGGACCGCCCGCCGCCGGGCAGCTGGACGTCTGGCTGATCCGCCGGGCGGCCCTGGAGACCGCGGCCGAGCTGCTCGACCTGTCCGAGCTGAGCGAGCCGGAGCGGCGGCGGACCGCGTCCTTCGTCCGGCCCACGGACGGGGTGACGTACGCCTCCGCCCATGTCGCCCTGCGCCGGCTGCTCGGCGCCTATCTGGGGCTGCCTCCGCAGGACGTGCCGTTCGTGCGGGAGCCCTGCCCGGGCTGCGCCGAGCCGCACGGCCGGCCGGCGGTCGCCCACCCCGACCCGCCGCTGCACTTCTCCCTCGCGCACAGCCACGGCATGGCCGTGGTCGCCGTCTCCCGTACGGTCGTCGGCGCCGACGTGGAGCGGCTGCCGCGGGCCGAGACCGTCGAGGTCTGCACCCCGGCGCTGCACCCGGGGGAGCAGGCGGAGCTGGCCGCGCTCGACGATGCCGGGGAACGGCGGGCGGCCTTCGGCCGGTTGTGGACCCGCAAGGAGGCCTATCTCAAGGCGCTCGGCACCGGGCTCTCCCGCGACCCCGGCCACGACTACCTGGGCGCCGACCCGCACCGCAGGCCGGCCGGCTGGACGCTGCTCGACCTGCCGTCCGGGCCCCGGCACAACGCGGCCGTCGCGGTGCGCGGCGGGGCGCCCGAACAGGTCACCGTGCGCTGGGTGCCGCCGACCGCGCTGTTCGCGGGCGAGACGGTCGACCTGGACTCCGACGGGACGGTGGGCGTGCCCGTGACCGTGCCTGTGGGCGTGACCACCCGAGTATCCGACTGGGGAGCGTGACCCGCCAATGTCACTCGAACAGAAAGCCGATCGCGAGGCCGACCGTGGGGCCGGCCGCCCGAGCCTGCACGACCGCGAGCACCGCGGCCAGTGGACCGCCGCCGAGCGCATCGAGGAGCTCGGCCTGATGAAGGAGGCCGCCCGGCACGGCGACCCCCTCGCCACCGAGCGCCAGCACGCCAAGGGCAAGCTCACCGCGTACGAACGTATCGAACTCCTGCTCGACGAGGGGTCGTTCAACGAGGTCGAGATGCTCCGCCGGCACCGTGCCACCGGCTTCGGCCTGGAGAAGAAGCGGCCGTACACCGACGGGGTGATCACCGGCTGGGGCACGGTCCACGGCCGTACCGTCTTCGTCTACGCGCACGACTTCCGCATCTTCGGCGGCGCCCTCGGCGAGGCCCACGCCCAGAAGATCCACAAGATCATGGACATGGCCATGGCGGCGGGCGCACCCCTGGTGTCGCTCAACGACGGCGCCGGCGCCCGGATCCAGGAGGGCGTCTCGGCGCTCGCCGGCTACGGCGGCATCTTCCAGCGCAACACCCGCGCCTCCGGGGTGATCCCGCAGATCAGCGTGATGCTCGGGCCCTGCGCGGGCGGCGCCGCCTACTCGCCCGCCCTGACCGACTTCGTCTTCATGGTGCGGGACATCTCCCAGATGTTCATCACCGGACCGGACGTGGTGAAGGCGGTGACCGGCGAGGAGATCACCCAGAACGACCTCGGCGGCGCCGACGTCCACACCGGCGCCTCGGGCGTGGCCCACTTCGCCTACGACGACGTGCGCGGCTGCATGGAGGACGTACGGCACCTGCTGTCGCTGCTGCCGTCCAACAACCGTGACCTGCCGCCCCGTTCGGGGACCACCGACCCGGCCGACCGCCGCAGCGACCGGGTGGTGGAGCTGGTCCCGGACGACCCCGGGCGGGTCTACGACATCCGGACCGTCATCGAGGAGATCGTCGACGACGGCGACTACTTCGAGATCCAGCCCGGCTGGGCCACCAACGTGGTGTGCGCGCTGTCCCGGCTGGACGGCGAGGTCGTCGGCCTCGTCGCCAGCCAGCCGGCCTCGTTCGCCGGGGTCCTGGACATCGACGCCAGCGAGAAGGCGGCGCGGTTCGTGCAGTTCTGCGACGCCTTCAACATCCCGCTGGTCACCCTGATCGACGTGCCGGGCTTCCTGCCGGGCGTGGACCAGGAGCACAACGGCATCATCCGGCGCGGCGCCAAGCTGCTCTACGCGTACTGCAACGCCACCGTGCCGCGGATCTCCCTGGTGCTGCGCAAGGCGTACGGCGGCGCGTACATCGTCATGGACTCCCGGTCCATCGGCACCGACCTCGCCCTCGCCTGGCCGTCCAACGAGATCGCCGTGATGGGCGCGGAGGGCGCGGCGAACGTCATCTTCCGCCGGGAGATCGCGGCCGCGGACGACCCCGAGTCCACCCGCGCGCAGAAGATCAAGGAGTACCAGGCGGAGCTGATGCACCCCTACTACGCGGCCGAGCGCGGTCTGATCGACGACGTCATCGACCCGCGCGAGACCCGCTCCACCCTGATCCGCGCCCTCGCGATGCTCCGCAGCAAGCAGGCCGACCTGCCGTGCCGCAAGCACGGCAACCCGCCGCAGTGAGCGCGCCGGAGAGCACGGAGGGCGTGCGGGGCGCGGAGGGCACGGACGGCACGGAGGGGACGGACGGCGCCCTGGTCATCAGGGTCGTGAAGGGGCAGGCGAGCTCCGCCGAGCTCGCCGCCCTCACCACCGTCCTGCTCGCCCGCGCCGCCGCCCTGGCCGCGGTGGACCTCTGCCCCCTGGAGCCCCGCCCGGTGGCCGGCTGGCGCCGCCCGGAACGCCTCGCGACCCACCGCGACCCCCGCGGCTGGCGCCTCACCGGCGGCCGGGCGGCGTGAGCGGGCCCGCCTGGGCAGCGCCCCGTCAGGGGCGCGAGGCAGTATCCGATATGCGGCTGCCGCCGCGCGGGCGCGACCAGCCACGACGGCGCCGCGGCCGACCGACGGCACATCGCGGCACTTCCAGCCGACCGACGCCCCCGCCCGCATCCCCGACCGAATCGGAGTCCCGGACCCCATGACCTCCCCGTCCCTCGACCGCGCCGACACGGTCACCGCACTGCGCTCCGAACTCGACGCCCTGCGTGCCGAGTTCGGGGCCCTCGCCGACCGTGCGGCGGTCGTCGAGCTGGTCGACCGGTACATCACCCTGCTCGACACCCAGGACGACCACGGCTTCGACCCCACCTGGCCGGCCACGGTCTTCACCCCGGACTGCCGCCTGGAGTTCCCGGTCGGCGCCGTCGAGGGCCGCGAGCGGGCCGCCGCCTTCCACCACGACCGCAAGTCCCGCTTCGCCCGCACCCACCACCTGGCCGCCAACTACGGCATCCGGGTGTCGGGGGACACCGCCCGGATCCGCGTCCACCTCGTCGCGTCCCACGTGCACCACGAGGACGGCCCGGACCCGGACGGCCGCTTCGACATCGGCGGCTACAGCGAGGGGGAGGCGGTCCGCACCCCGGACGGCTGGCGGCTGCACCGCTGGCGGTTCCGGCTGGTGTGGTCCGACGGCGCCGGTCCCCGCCCCGGCCCCGACCCCCGCGAACTGCGCAGTTCCCAGCCACGACCACGCCAGACGAAAGGACGATGAGACCGTGTCAGCCACACCGACCACCGCGCTGAACCTGGGCGCCCTGCGCGAGACCGCCGGCGACGACCGGCGGCGCGCCTTCGAGGCGTTCCTCTGCCGCAACCTGGCCCAGCACCTGGACATCCCCCCGGCCCACCGCATCGCCCGCAACCGCCCCCTCTACACCCAGGGCATCGACTCCCTCACGGCGCTGACCCTCCAGCGCACCCTGGAGGCGGCCCTGAACATCCCGGTACCGGCCCACCACCTGCTGCGCGAACAGTCGGTGGGCGAACTGGCCGAGACCCTGAGCGAGCTGGTCGACCGGACCTGAGCCCGGCACGACGCCACCGGTGGGACGACGAGCACGGCCACCGGTGGCTTCCGGCACGCCGGTCATGCGACAACGTTGTCAGTCGGGGATGCCGGTCCGCACCCGAGATCCGCACCCGAGATCCGCACCCAAGCTCCACGCCGGGGCGTCCGTGTCAGAATGAGGGCGCCCGCCGTTCGTCCGGTCTTCATCGAGGTTGTCCGTGTCCCAGCCCGTCGGCCGAGTGCCGCAGCGTAGCAACGCACGGTCCAACCGGGCGCGGATCCTGGCCACCGCCCGCCAGGAACTCGGCCGGAACCCGGACATCACCCTGGAGGAGCTGGCCCGCGCCTCCGGTGTCGTACGGCGCACGCTCTTCGGGCACTTCCCGGGGCGGGCCGCGCTGCTGGAAGCCCTGGCCGAGGAGGCCGCCGAGGCGCTCGAGGCCGCCTTGGCGCCGGAGGCGGAGCCCGCGGAGCCGGCCGACCGGGCCCTCGCGCGTTTCTCCCTGTCGCTCTGGCCGGTGGGCGACCGCTACCGGATGCTGCTGGCCCTCGCCCACCGGGACCTGGGCGCGGAGCGTGTCGCCGAGGTCCTCGAACCGGCCCGGGTCCGGGCCACGGCCATCGTGGAGCGCGGGCAGCGGGACGGCGTCTTCCATCCCCACCTGCCGTCCGCGGTGCTCAGCGCCGCCCTGGAGGGCATGACGATCGCCCTGCTGGAAGAGGTCAACGCCGGAGCCTTCGAGGACGACGGCACCCGCACGGCCGTCGCCACGCTCATCGCGGCCGGGGTCCCGGAGAAGCAGGCGCACACCGTGGTCGACGAGGTCGCCGCCGAGGTCGCGCCGGGGAGCGCCACCAACACCTGAGCCGGGGCTCCGGGCGTCGTCGGCGGAGCCGTCAGCCGAGGTCGGGCAGCGGTCGCCGGGCCACCTCGTGGGCGTCGTCCGGCGGTACGCCCAGCATGCGCAGGGCCATCTCGGCGAGGTTCGCCGCGGCCTCGTCGCCGTCCACCTCGGGGCGGGCGAACCGCAGCTCCACCAGGGAGAGCAGGCTGCCGCCGAGGGCGCACAGGGCCACGGTCGGGTCGACGGCGGTGAAGCGGCCGGAGGCCATGCCCACCTGGAGGTCCCGCAGCGCCCGCCTGGTCAGGCCGTTCTCGCTGTGGACGTGCTCGAGGCCGCGGCGGCGCAGGACCTGCATCAGCTCCGGGTGCGAGTCCGCCATCCGGGCGCTGAGCCGGAAACCCGCCGCGACCAGCTCCGCCGGGTCGTCGATCCCGGTCAGCCGCTCGTCGAAGGCCTGGCCGAACTCCTCCAGGGCGTCCGCCACGGCCGCCTCGAACAGCGCCGGCTTGGACTCGAAGTGGTTGTAGAAGGAGCCGAAGCCGACGTCGGCCTGCTCGGCGATCGCCTGGATGCTGGCGCTGGTGTCGCCGGTCTCGGCGAGGATCCGCCGGGCCGCGCGCACGAGCGCCTGACGGGTCTCGGCGCGGCGTCGCTCGAACCGGTTGCCGGGCGGGGCTGACGTAGACATGCGCCGAGTCTAGCTCCGGTGCCGATGGCGATCGCAGTACTGATGAATTCATCAGTTAACTCCGGGCGACATCTTGACGATGGAAATCTCATGATTGATGATTCCATCATTACGGCGATGTTGCTCGGAGGGCACCATGTCTGAAACCGTCAGAACCGCCCATCAGGACCTCCACAGCGAGCAGGGCGCCCTGCACGGCGAGCATCCGGGCCGGTCCCGGAACCCCGTGATCAAGGTCGCGGACCTGGCCTGGCTGGAGTTCGAGAAGCCCGACCTGGACCGGGCCGAGGTCTTCGCCCGTGACTTCGGGTTCGGCATCGCCGCCCGCACGGACGGCGAGCTGTGGCTGCGCGGCACCTTCGCCGGCTCGCCGTGCATGGTGATCCGCAAGGGCCGCACCAGCCGCTTCATCGGTCCGGCCTTCCGGGCGGCCGAGCGGGCCGACCTGGACCGGCTGGCCGGGGCGACGGGGACGGCCGTACGGGCCGCGGACGTGCCCGGCGGCGGCCGGGCGGTCGACCTGCTCGACCCGTCCGGCTTCCCGGTGCGGGTCGTGCACTGCGCCGAGCGGCTGCCGGCGCTCCCCGAGCAGTGGCCGCTGCTCCTCAACTCCGGCACCGACCACCGTCGCAGGAACGCCACCCAGCGCCCGCCCCGCGAGCCGTCCCGTATCCAGCGGCTCGGTCATGTGGTGCTGGAGACCCGGGTGTTCGGCCGGGCCCTGGACTGGTACCTGGACACCCTCGGCATGATCGTGTCCGACTTCCTGTTCCTGGACGGCCAGCGCCACCGCGGCCCGGTCATGGCGTTCGTCCGCTGCGACCTGGGCGGCACCCCGGCCGACCACCACACCCTCGCCATGCACCTGGGCCCCGGCAGCGGATACGTCCACTCCGCCTACCAGGTGACCGACCTGGACTCGATCGCGGCCGGCGGCGAGTACCTCAAGGAGCGCGGCTACAAGCGCAGCTGGGGCATCGGCCGGCACATCCAGGGCAGCCAGCTCTTCGACTACTGGCGCGACCCGGACCGCTTCATGCTGGAGCACTTCGCCGACGGCGACCTCTTCTCCAGTGACGTCGAACCCGGCTGGGCCCCGATGTCCACGAGCGGACTCGCCCAGTGGGGTCCGCCCGCCACCCGCGACTTCCTCGGTGCGAACCCGTCCCCGCGGCGGGTCCGCGAGGTCGTCCAGGCGCTGCGCGGCGACAACGAGATGGACCCCGCCCGCCTGCTCGGCCTGCTCAGGGCCGCGAACTCCTGAGCCCCGTCACACAGAGCCCCTTCACAGAGAGCCACTTCATGAGCACCAACGTCCTGCGCACCGCCGACGGCTGGTGGGCCGTCCGCGGCGAGCGCGCCGTCCCCGTCCACACCAAGGCCGCCACCACCGCCGAACTGATCGCCGACCGCGCCGCCGTCCAGGAGGCCGCGGCCTCGGGCGAGCCGGGCACACCCCTCGCCGACCTGGCCGCGCTCTCACCGGTCACCACCCCCTGCCGGGTGGTCGCCCAGATGGTCAACTACCGCAGCCACGCCCGCGACTCGGGCTTCACCGGGGACATCCCGCCCGCCTTCTTCCGCAAGGCGTCCGGCTCGGTCAGCGGCCCCGGCGAGGCCATCCGCCGGCCCCCGCACGTCGCCCTCCTCGACTACGAGGTCGAACTGGGCCTGGTCATGGGCGCCGCGCTGCCCGTCGGCACCGTGGTGGAGGAGCGGGACCTGCCGTCGTACGTCGCCGGACTCGTCGTCACCGACGACGTGAGCGCCCGGGACGTGCAGCTCACCAGGACGCAGTTCTACGAGAGCAAGTCCTACCCCACCTTCACGCCCACCGGGCCGTACCTCGCCCTCCTGGAGCCCGAGGACTTCGCCCGTCTCCTCGACCTGCGGCTGACCTTGCGTGTCAACGGGGAGCTGCGTCAGGACCGCACCCTCACCGACATGATCGTCCGCCCGGCGCGGGCGCTGAGCCTGCTCGCCCGCTTCCAGGCCCTGGACCCGGGCGACCTGCTGCTGACCGGCACCCCGGGCGGTACGGCGTTGAAGGCCCCGCCCAAGCCGGTCGAGAAGCTCGGCGCGCTGCTGCCGCCGGCCGTGAAATGGAAGGTGTTCTTCAGGAGTCAGGCGAGGAACCCGCGCTACCTGCGCACCGGGGACGTGGTCACGGCGACGATCTCGACCCCGGACGGCCGGATCGACCTGGGCGAGCAGCGGACGGCTGTCACCGACGCGTAGGCGCTCCGCTGGGCGTGCCGCCGTGTGCCGGGTGCCCGGGTGCCCGGGTGCTGGGTGCCCGTGTGTCGGGTGCCGGGTGCCCGTGTGTCGGGTGCGGCGCCGTCGTGGCTGGTCGCGCAGTTCCCCGCGCCCCTTTCGGGGCGCTCAAGTCCCCCCGAAAGAGCCGCACATGACCGTTGAGCCGTACTCGGCCGACCTCCCCGTAGTGATCATCGGTGCCGGGCCGGTGGGTGTGACCGCCGCCCTTCTGCTTGCCCGGCGCGGAGTGCGCAGTGTCGTCCTGGAACGCCATCGGGACGTCTATCCGCTCCCGCGCGCCCTCGTCGTCGACGACGAGGTGCGCCGGATCCTGCAGGCCGCCGGCGTGGGGGAGGAGTTCGACGCCATCGCCCGCCCGGGCAACGGGCTGCGCCTCCTCGACGCCCGGCACCGGGTGATGGCCGAGTTCCGCCGCGCCGGGCACGGCCCGCACGGCTACCCGCAGACCAGCATGTTCGAGCAGCCCCGGCTGGAGCGGCTGCTCCGCGCCGAGCTGGCCCGCCGCCCGGAGTGCGAGCTGCGCGGCGGCACCGAGGTCACCGCGGTCACCGCGGCCGGCCCGGGCACCACCGGCCCCGTGCGGGTCGCCTACCGCGACGACACCGGCGAGCACGAGCTGCGGGCCGCGGCGGTGCTCGGCTGCGACGGCGCCAACAGCCTCACCCGGCGGGCGATCGGCGGCGTCTGGGAGGACCTGCGGTTCGAGGAGAACTGGACCGTCGTCGACGTCCGCACCCCGGCCGCCGTCCGCTCCTGGGGCGGGGTCGACCAGGTCTGCGACCCGGACCGGCCGGCCACCTTCATGCGCGTCGCCGAGGACCGCTACCGCTGGGAGTTCCGGCTCCGCGAGGGGGAGCGGCGGCCGCTGCGCGAGCTGGTCGCGCCGTGGCTGCCGCTGTCGTACGACGGGGAGTTCGAGGTGATCCGCGAGACGCGGTACACGTTCCGGGCGCGGGTCGCCGACCGGTGGCGCGACGGCCGGGTCTTCCTCCTCGGCGACGCCGTCCACCTCACCCCGCCGTTCATCGGACAGGGGCTGTGCGCGGGGCTCCGGGACGCGTACAACCTCAGCTGGAAGCTGGCCCGGGTGCTCCGGGAGGGCGGCGACGAAAGGTTGCTGGACACCTACGAGAGCGAACGCCGGCCGCACGCCCGGCACGTGATCCGGCTCGCGGTGGCGCTGGGCTGGGCCATGACCGGCGGCCAGGACGGCGCCGCCCCGCTGCGCCGCAGGCTGCTGGCCGCCGCCTGCCGGGTCCCCGGCCTGACCGCGGCGGCGGGCCGCGACCTCAGCCCCGCCCTGACCGCCGGCCCCCTCGTCCGGCGCGGCCCCCGCCGCGGCCTTCCCGGCACCCACTGCCCGCAGCCCTGGGTGCGCGCCGACGGCCGCCACAGCCGTCATGCCCGCCTCGACGAGGTGCTCGGCGACGACTTCACCGTCCTGACCGCCGCCCGTCCCGCGCCCTCGCTGACCGCGCTCGCCCACGGACTCGGCGTCCGCGCTGTCCCGGTGACCGCCCTCCACGACGACGGCACGCTCGCCGCCTGGCTGCGCGCCGGCCGGGCGGACGCCGTCCTGCTGCGGCCGGACCGCGTCGTCCTGGACGTCGTCCCGGCCGGCGGGCGCACCTTCACGGACACCGCCGCCTGGGCCGCCCTGCTGCACACCGCGCGCAGCCCCCACCCCGTCGAGAACAGCCTGCCGAGGAGCACCACCACGCCATGAACGGTCCCGACCCGTACCCCAGCTCCGCCCCCAGCTCCGCCCCCTTCACCAGGCCCGATCCGCGGGCCGTCGCGGACAGCCGCATCGCGGACTTCGCCCGCCGCGCCGGGCTGGACGGCACCGACTACGCCGCCCTGCACCACTGGTCGGTCACCGACCTGGAGGGCTTCTGGGCCGCGGTGTGGGAGTACTTCGACATCGACGCGGCCACCCCGTACGAGCAGGTGCTCGACGGCGAACGGATGCCGGGCGCCCGCTGGTTCACCGGGGCCACCCTCAACTACGCCCACCACGCGCTGCGTCACCTTCCGGCCGACGGGCCCGCCGTCATCGCCCTCGACGAGACCGGCTCCGGGTACGAGGTGACCGGGGGCCGGCTGCGCGCCCAGGTCGCCTCCGTCGCCGCCACCCTGCGCGACCTCGGGGTGGGCCCCGGCGACCGGGTCGTCGGCTACCTCCCCAACACCCCGCACGCGATCGTCGCGTTCCTCGCCGCCGCGAGCCTCGGCGCCGTGTGGTCGGTGTGCGGGCAGGACTACGCGCCGCGGGCCGCAGCTGCCCGGTTCGGCCAGCTCGACCCCGTCGTGCTGATCGCCGCCGACGGCTACCTCTTCAACGGCGCGACCCACGACCGGCGCGACGCCGTCCTCGAACTCGCCGCCGCCCTGCCGACGTTGAAGGCCACCCTGCTGGTGGACCACGTGGGTCTGCCGTGGCCCGCCCGGCCGTACCCCTCGCTGGTCGTCCCCTGGGAGGACGCGGCCACCCGCACCGAGGAACTCGCCTTCGTGCCGGTCCCGTTCGACCACCCGCTGTGGGTCGTCTTCTCCTCGGGCACGACGGGGCTGCCCAAGGGCATCGTGCACGGCCACGGCGGAGTCCTGCTCGAACACCTCAAGACCCTCGGCCTGCACTCCGACCTCGGCCCCGGCGACCGGCTCCTCTGGTACACCACCACCCACTGGATGATGTGGAACCTGGTCGTCTCGACCCTGCTCACCGGCGCCACCACCTGCACCTACGACGGCAGCCCGGCACCCTTCGCCAAGCCCGACACGCTGTGGGAGCTGGCCGCCCGGCACCGGGTGACCGTCTTCGGCACCAGCCCCCAGTACCTGCTGGGCATGGCCAAGTTCGGCATCGACCCGACCGTGCACGACCTCTCGGCGGTCCGCGTGGTCGGCTGCACCGGCTCCGCCCTGCCCGCCTCCGCCTATCCCTGGGTCCGCGACCACGTCGGCGAGCGGGTCCTGCTGGCCTCCATCAGCGGCGGCACCGACGTGGTATCCGGCTTCGCGGGCAGCGCGCCCAGCACCCCGGTGTGGGCGGGGGAGTTGTCCGCGCCCCACCTGGGCGTGGCGCTGGCCGCGTACGACCCCGAGGGCTTCCCGGTCACCGACCGGGTCGGCGAACTCGTCGTCACCCGGCCCATGCCGTCGATGCCGCTGTACTTCTGGAACGACCCGGACGGCACCCGCTACCGCGACGCCTACTTCTCGGTGTACGAGGGCGTGTGGCGGCACGGCGACTGGATCACGGTCACCGGACACGGCTCGGTGATCGTGCACGGCCGCTCCGACTCCACGCTCAACCGCAACGGCGTGCGCCTGGGTAGCGCCGACATCCACGACGTCGTCGAACGCCTGCCGGAGATCGCCGAAGCCCTGGTCGTCGGCGTCGAGGAGCCCGACGGCGGCTACTGGATGCCCCTGTTCGTGGTCCTCGCGCCCGGGGCGGCCCTGGACGACGCCCTGCGCGACCGGATCCGCGCCGCCGTCCGCACCGGCGTCTCACCCCGTCACGTCCCCGACGAGATCCTCGAAGTGCCGGGCATCCCGCACACCCGGACCGGCAAGAAGCTGGAGGTCCCGGTCAAACGCCTGCTCCAGGGCGCGCCGATGACGGACGCCGCGGACCCGTCCGCGGTGGACGCACCGGACCTCCTCGGCCACTACGCCCGGCTGGGTGCCGCACGCCGCGAGCGGCCCGCGTGAGCGCCCGCCCGGTCTCCCTCGCCCTCGCCGTCGTCCTGGCCCTGGTCTTCCTGCCGCTGGGTGCGGCGAAGATCGCCGCGCTGCCGTTCATGCGCCGGGCGGCGGCACACCTCGGCATGACGACCGGCCGCTACCGGGTCATCGGGGCGCTGGAGGTGGCCGGGGCCGCCGGGCTGCTGCTCGGACCGGTCTCGGCCCCGCTGGGGACGGCCGCCGCGGGCGGGCTGGCGCTGCTGATGGCCGGGGCGGCCGTGGCCCACCTGCGCCGCGGCGACCCGCCCGCCCGCGCGCTGCCCGCCGCCGTGCTGCTCGTGGCGACGGCGGCGTACGCCTGGCTGTGCGCAGCCGCGTAGCGGACGAACCGGCCGCGGACGTCGCCAGGTACCCGCCAGGTACCGGGCTGGTACCGGGCTGGTACCCACCCGGTACCAGCTCGGTACCAGCCCGGCGGGGCCTCGGGCTCCGGGGAGTCCCGGAGTCCGCCCGCTCCCCGGGCTCCGCAGCGGTGCGTGCGTGGTCGCGTGGCCGGGGCGGGACTACGTGGTTCACGGGATGCGGTGCCGTCGGGCGCGGAAGAAAGCTGGGGCCGTGCTGTCCGGGTACCTGGAGAGCTCCGATCGCGTGGCAACCGCTCGCCCTCTCTTCCGCGTCCCGGGGAGCGCACTCGGGCACCGGCCGACGAGCGTGGGAGTTGAGTGGTCTTGGGTCGTAGCACACCGCTGCGGGGTCGTTCCGACCAACTGTCGCTGGGGCTCGCCGTATTACGCCGTACGGTGCGGTCCGGTCAGAGCGGGATCGTCCTCGTCACCGGCGAGCCCGGGATGGGCAAGAGCGCGCTGCTGGACGCCCTGACCTGCGAGGCCGCCCCGCTCGGCTTCGTGATCGGGCGGAGCTCGGTGGACGAGATAGCGCGGACCACGCCCGGCGCGCCCCTGCTGATGGCGCTCAGGTCGGGGCCGCTGGCCTCGGCCGGGGCCGGGGCCGGGGAGATCGCCGAACTCGACGGGCTGTCGGCGCGGCCTCTCACCTTCATGGACCGGATCGGCGAGATCCTGGAGCGCGCCGCGGCGGCCACCCCCGTCCTGATCGCCGTGGACGACGTGCAGTGGGCCGACCAGCTCAGCCGCACGGCGCTGTCCGCGCTGCCCGGCTGGCTCGCCGGGCACCCGCTGGTGTGGGTGTTCACCAGCAGGGACCCCGACTGCGAGGTCTTCCGCGACCTGACGGCCCGCACCACCCCCTCGACACCCGTCACCGTCGTCCCGCTGGCGGCCCTCGGCCGGGACGACGTCCTGCAGATCGCCCGGGACCGGCTCGGCCGCCCGCCCTCGGAGCCGGTCCGCCGGATGCTCGACGGCGTCGGCGGCAGCCCCTTCCTGGCGGTCCAGCTCCTCGAAGGGCTGCTGCGGGCGGCAGCGCGCGGCGAGCCCGCCGACCGCGTCCCCGACGAGTTCATCGCGGGCGTCCGCCGCTCGCTGGCCGGCCTCGACCCGGCCGCCGCCGACGTGGTGCGGATGGCCTCGGTGCTGGGCCGGACCTTCGCCGTGGACGAGATGGCCGAACTCCTCGCCCCCCGGCACGACCACGCGTCGGTCCCCCGGCACGACCATGCGTCGGTCCCCCGGCACGACCACGCGTCGGTCGTCCGGTACGACCACGCGTCGGTCGTCACCGGCGTGGAGGCCGCCCTCGCCTCCGGGCTGCTCGGCACCGCCGGGCACCGCATCGGCTTCCGCCACGACCTGGTCCGCGAGACCGTCTACGGCGCCCTCTCCGACGGCGCCCGGCGCCGCTTCCACCGCGGCTGCGCCGCGTTCCTGATCGACGGCGGCCACAGCCCCCTGGAGGCGGCCCCGCACGCCAGGCTCAGCGTCACCCCCGACGACGAGGACTGCGTCCGGATCCTGCGGGACGCCGCCGAGGAGGCCGTACCGGCACTGCCCGAGACCGCCGGGAAGCTGGTCACCGAGGCGTTCCGGCCGCTGCGGCCGGGCAGCCAGATATGGCGTGAGACGGGGGAGCACTGCGTGGACGTGCTGGGCCGGGTGCAGCGGGCGGCCGACGCGGTGCACCTCGCGGAGACGCTGCTGCGGCGCACGAGCGAGCCCGAGGCGACGGCCCGGATCCAGGTGCTGATGTCCCGCGCGCTGTGGCTGACCGGCAACCTCGGCGACTCCGTGGAGCGGATCGGC
This sequence comes from Streptomyces sp. NPDC058464, assembly GCF_042721035.1. Classification (NCBI taxonomy): domain Bacteria; kingdom Bacillati; phylum Actinomycetota; class Actinomycetes; order Kitasatosporales; family Streptomycetaceae; genus Streptomyces; species Streptomyces sp. NPDC058464. The sequence continues at coordinate 102,885 of NZ_JBHXMA010000035.1, read as the reverse complement.
AGGGTCCTGGCGCTGCCCGGCATCTCACCGGCGCTGCGGGCCAGGCTGGAGGCGGCCCGGGCGCTGGCGCTGACCGGCCACGACGCCTCCGCCGCCCGGGCCGTGGCACCGGCCGCGCTCCAGCAGGCGCGGGCGGTGGACGACCGGGAGGCCATGGTGCTGGCGCTGCAGGCGGTCGGGGAGGTCGGCCGCAACTCCGGGCACCACCTGGAGGCCATGGCCGCGTTCCGCGAACTGCGGCAGCTGGAGGGCGTGAACCACGTCGCCGGCGAGATCATCGAACTGCAACTCCTCGACCGCTACGAGGAATCCGAGGCGCTCATCGCCGCGGCCCTCGCCGACGCCCGGGACGAGGTCGAGGCGGTCCGGCCCTCCCTGCTCTCCGCCCACATGTGGCACGACTTCAACCTCAGCAGGCTGGACGACGCCGAGTCGGGGGCCCGGGCGCTGATCTGCATGAGCCAGGAACTGGGCGGCCACGTCTACGAGTTGGATGCCGTCGTGGTGTACGCCTCGGTGTGCGCGCTGCGCGGCGAGTGGGAGCGGGCCAAACGTCTCGTCGCGGACCGGGAGAGCCGGAGCACGGCCGACGACGGCATCCGCAAGCCCAGCCTCCGGCTGATGCGCGGCTGGTTCGCCGCGGCCGAGGGACGGCCCGCGGACGCCGTGGACATCCTGGCCCCGGTCCTCTACACCGCCCGCGAGTCGAGGACCTGCTGGCCCTGGTGGCCCGGCTGGACGCGGCTGCTGCTGGCCATCGGCACGGCCGCGGGCGACGAGCGCTTCGCCAAGGAGGCGCTCACCCTCGCCGAGGAGGGCGCCGCCCGCAATCCGGGCATCGCCAGCTACGAGGGGATCGCCTACCAGACCCAGGGCCTGGCCCGGCAGGACCTCACCCTGCTGGAGCAGGCCGCCGACACCCTCGGCCGCAGCCCCCGCCCCGAACTCCAGGCCGGCGGAGCCGCCGACTACGGGAAACTGCTGGCCGCCCGGGGCCGGCGCGCGGAGGCCGCCGTCCACTTCGACCGGGCCTGGGCCATCTACGACCGCATGGGCGCCCGCCCGGCACAGGACTCACTGCACCGCGCGGCCCGCAAGGCCGGCATCCGGCGCCCCGAGTGGTCCGCCGGGGCCGGGAGCGCCCGCCCGACCCACGGCTGGGCCGCCCTCACCGACGCCGAGGCCCGGGTGGCGGCCCTCATCAGCGCCGGCCACACCAACCGGTCGGCGGCCGCCGAACTCGGCGTCTCGCCCAACACCGTGGGCACCCACCTGCGTTCGGTGTTCACCAAGCTCGACGTCAACTCCCGCGTCCAGCTGGTCAACGCCCACCGCAACCGCACGGACGAGAGCTTCGGGATCCGGTAGCGGGAATCCGGTAGCGGGAATCCCGGGAGACACGGAGGGCACCCTCCCATTTCGAGCCACGGATGCGCGGGGCGCCCGGCCGGGAGGGTGACGTATCCCTGAAAAGCGGCGCTTACCTGCGACGATGTCCGAACAGGTGCGAACCGCGGGTGGCGCCCCCGGCAGGACTCGAACCTGCGGCCAAGCGCTTAGAAGGCGCCTGCTCTATCCACTGAGCTACGGGGGCCGGCTGTGCTGGCCTCGTACGTACTGCCCTGGTGGGGGCGGGTCCGTGACGTTGCCGGGGACAAGGATAGAACTCCCCGATCCTTCTCCCTGCTGCTTCGCCTCCGTGGCTCAATGTGGAGGTTCGGTGAAGCGGTCCTGATAATCGCAGGCAGGTACGAATCGTGCATCGCTTTTGGCGCCCGGCGCACCGGGTGTTGTGCACTCGTTATGCCTGGACTGTGCCTCCGTCCCAGTCGCCCCTTCCGCCCGTTGTGTCCTGTCGGCGCGCAGACATATCTATATGCTTCAGAATTCCCCTAAAATTGGGCATTCTTCGCATGTGGTGACCTTGGACGTACGGCCTCAGCTGCTCGACACACTCTCCGCCCTGCGCGACCGTGTCGCTGCCGCACGCTTTCCGCTGCCCCTGGCGGGGGCTCCACGCGCGCGTGCCAACCGCGACGAACTGCTCGCACAGCTCGACGACTATCTGGTGCCCCGCCTCAGAGAGCCCGAAGCGCCACTTCTGGCCGTCGTGGGCGGATCGACGGGCGCCGGAAAGTCGACCCTCGTCAACTCACTCGTGGGCCGCCGGGTCAGCGAGGCGGGCGTGCTGCGGCCGACCACCCGCACGCCGGTCCTGGTCTGCCATCCGCAGGACCACCACTGGTTCAGCGGCATGCGCGTGCTGCCCGACCTCACCCGCGAGTGGGTACCTCACCAGGAATCCCGCGACGAACCCTTCCTCCCCGACGAGAACCGCGCGCGCGTGCTGCGCGTCGAGACCGCCGACAGCATCCCGCGCGGCCTCGCCCTGCTCGACGCCCCCGACATCGACTCCCTGGTCGTCGGCAACCGCGTCCTCGCCGCAGAGCTCATCTGCGCCGCCGACGTCTGGGTGATGGTGACCACGGCCGCCCGCTACGCCGACGCCGTCCCCTGGCACCTGCTGCGCGCCGCCAAGGAGTACGGCGCCACCCTGGTGACCGTCCTCGACCGGGTCCCGCACACGGTCGTCTCGGAGGTCTCCCGGCAGTACGGCGCCCTCCTCACCAAGGCCGGACTCGGCGACGTCCCCCGGTTCACGGTGCCCGAACTGCCCGAGTCGGCCTGGGGCGGCGGCCTGCTCCCGGCCACCGCGGTCGCCCCGCTGCGCGCCTGGCTCCTCCACCAGGCCCAGGACCCCGGCGCCCGCAGCCACACCCTGGCCCGCACCGCCCACGGCCTCCTCGACTCCCTCAAGGCCCGCATGCCCGAACTGGCCGGCGCCGCCGCCGCCCAGTACGCCGCCGCCCTGCGCCTGACCTCCGCCGTCGACACGGCGTACGACAGCGAGCACGCGCGCGTGAAGGGGCGCCTCCAGGGCGGAGCCGTCCTCGCCGGGGACGCCCTCAAGCGCTGGCGCGCCTACCCCCTCGACTGCTCTCCCGGCGAACTCCTGGACGCCCTGGTGGAGAGCCTCGCCGCCCTGCTGCTGTGCTCCGTCACCGCGGCCGACGAACGCGTCGACGACGCCTGGCGCCGCGAGCCGGCCTCCGCCGCCCCCGGCCTCACCGAGCGGGACCCCTCCCTGGAGAGCGCCGAGCACCGCATCGGCCTCGCCGTACGGCGCTGGCGGCGCGAGCTGGAGGAGTACGCCGACGACGAGGTGCGCGAGCTCGACCGCAGCGTCGCACCGGACTCCGAGGTCGTCGCCGCCCTGGTCGCCACCGCGCTGCTCGGCGGACGCCGCGCCAAGGCGGCCGGGGAGCGGCTCGCCGAGCGCATCGGCGCCCACGGCGCGCTGCGGCTGCGCGACCGCGCGGGACGGCTGCTCACCGACCACGTGGACCGCGTCCTGCACGCCGAACGCGAACGCCGCATCGCCCCGCTCGAGGCCCTCGACGTGCACCCCGAACCCCAGGCCGAACTCATCGCCGCCCTGTCCGTCCTGCAGAAGGAGAGGTGACCGGTGACCGCCGTCACTGACCACGACCACACGGATCACATGGAACGCATGGATCACACCAGTGACTACACCGGTGACTACACCAGCGACTTCGAAACCGGCCTGACCGCGGCGGACCCCACGCCGGACGCCGTACGGGAGTCCGCGCGAGAAGCCGTACGGGAGTCCGCGCAGGAACGTGTCTCCGACTCCGCGCCGGGAGGCGCCCCGCACCGGAAGGCGACCGAGAAGAAGCCCGCGGACGCCGCCGGGCCGCCCGAAGCCCCGGAGGCCCGCGAGGCGGCCGAAGCCACCGGGGCCGCCGCCGGAACCGAGAACGTGCCGCACGCGCGCGTGCGGGAGCAGCGTGAGCCGGCCGACGGCGACCCGGTCACCGAGGACGATCCGGCCGGCGCCGACGACGTCTGGGACGACGGCCTCATCGCCCGCCGCGTCACCGAGACCGCCAAGGCCGCCGTACCCGTCCTGGAGACCCGCGGCCCCGGCGCCCCGCCCCCCGCCCCGCTCGCCTACGACGGCCCGCTGCGCTCCCGCCTCGACGCCCTGCGCGAACTCGTCGGCCTCTCCCGCACCCGCCTCGACAGCACCGCCCTCGCCGAGGCCGGCCGGGTCCTGGACGAGGCGGCCGCCCGGCGTCGGCTCTCCGGCCAGCACACCGTCGTCGCCCTCGCCGGCGCCACCGGCAGCGGCAAGTCCCAGCTGTTCAACGCCCTCGCCGGCGTCGCCATCTCGGAGACCGGGGTACGACGCCCCACCACCGCCGCGCCCATCGCGTGCAGCTGGAGCGACGGCAGCGCGGCCCTCATCGACCGGCTCGGCATCCCGGGCCGGCTGCGCCGCCGCCCCGTGCACAACCCGGAGGCGGACGCACAGCTGCGCGGACTGGTCCTGATCGACCTGCCCGACCACGACTCGGCCGCCGTCCAGCACCGCGCACAGGTCGACCGGATCCTGAAACTGGTCGACGCGGTGATCTGGGTCGTCGACCCCGAGAAGTACGCCGACGCGGTCCTCCACGAGCGCTATCTGCGGCCCATGGCCGGCCACGCCGAGGTCATGTTCATCGTCCTCAACCAGACCGACCGGCTGCCGGGCGAGGCCACCGACCAGGTCCTGGACGACCTGCGCCGGCTGCTCGACGACGACGGCATCGCCCTCGGCGAGTACGGCGACCCGGGCGCGACCGTGCTCGCGCTGTCCGCGCTCACCGGCGACGGCGTCGGTGAACTGCGCGAGGTGCTCGGCCAGTTCGTGTCCGAGCGGGGCGCGGCGGCTCGCCGGGTCGCCGCCGACGTGGACGCCGCCGCGGCCCGGCTGCGGCCCGTCTACGCCACCGGGCGGCGCGCCGGGCTCAGCGAGGAGGCGCGCGACGAGTTCGCCGCGCGGCTCGCGGACGCGGTCGGCGCCACCGCCGCAGGCGAGGCCGCCGAACGGGCCTGGCGGCGCAACGCCAACCGGGCCTGTGGCACGCCCTGGCTGCGGCTGTGGCGCTGGCACCAGAAGCGCGGTGAGCCGCCCACCGGGCGCCTGCAGCAGACCCAGCCCGAGGTGGAGGCCACCGCGCGGCAGCGCGTCGAGCAGGCGGTGCGCACGGTCTCCGAACGGGCCTCGGCCGGGCTGCCGGCGCCCTGGGCACAGGCGGTGCGCGAGGCGGCCGTACGCGGCTCGCAGGGCCTGCCGGAGGCACTCGACGACCTGGCCGCACGGGCCGGGCTGCCACCGGGGCGGCCACCGCGGCCGGGCTGGTGGCCGGTGGCGGTGCTCGCCCAGGCCGCCATGACGCTCCTTCAGGTGGTCGGCGGGCTGTGGCTGGTGGGGCAGATCGCCGGGGTGACGGCGCCCAACCTGGGCGTCCCGGTGCTGCTGATGGTCGCCGGGATCGTCGGCGGACCGCTGGTCGAGTGGGGCTGCCGGATCGCGGCCCGCGGCCCGGCCCGCCGCTACGGCCTGGAGGCGGAACGCCGGCTGCGCGAGGCGGCGGCCGGCTGCGGCCGGGCCCGGGTGCTGGACCCGGTGGCGGCGGAGCTGCTGCGGTACCAGGAGGTACGGGAGCAGTACGGGAGGGTGACGCGGGCGAACGCCGGGGCGGTGTGACGGACACCGGGGCGGTGTGACGCGGCCGGGGCCGTCGCCGGGGCGCGGCCGGGGCAGGGCGCCCGGGTCGGGCCCCGGCCGACGCCGGGTCGGGTGAGGCTCGGTCCGGGGCCGGTCCGGGGCCGGTCTGGGTGGCGCCCGGACCGGGGTGAGGGGCCGTCCGGAGGAGGCGGGTCACTCGTCCGGGTGGCGGAGTTTTCCACCGGTCCCCGGTGGTCCACAGCGCTCGGCGGGCCCGGGCCGACGGCGGGCACTCTGGTCCCGCGGCGATCGCGACGCACCCGGACGCACTCGGACACGCTCGACGAACACGAACACGAGCACGGACGCATCCCACGCACGCGGCCGCCGCGCTGGACACCGCCGTACGGGACGGACCGTACGCGGATCCGCCCGGCCGCGGCGGCCGGGCGAGGGAGGGGTTCGTGATGAACGAGACGATGGTCTGCGCGGTGGGCAACGTGGCGACGCAACCGGTGTTCCGGGAGCTGGCGGCGGGACCGTCGGCGCGGTTCCGGCTCGCGGTGACCTCGCGCTACTGGGACCGCGAGAAGAACGCCTGGACGGACGGCCACACCAACTTCTTCACGGTGTGGGCCAACCGGCAGCTCGCCACCAACGCGGCGACCTCGCTGACGGTCGGTGACCCGGTCGTCGTGCAGGGCAGGCTGAAGGTGCGCACCGAGACCCGGGAGGGCCAGCAGTGGGCCTCCGCCGACATCGACGCGGTGGCGATCGGCCACGACCTCGCCCGCGGTACGGCGGCCTTCCGGCGCACCGGCAAGCCGGACACCGCGACACCGGCACCACCGCGCCCGGAGCCGAACTGGGAGACACCGGCGGAGCCTCCGGCGGCCGTCGCCGAACCGGAACCGGAACCGCTGGCCGTGTCGTGACCAGGCGTGCCGTGACGTGACGTGAAGTCGGCCCGCACCAGGCCCTGTTCACCACGAACATCCCGTGCCGCGGCCGACCGACCGCTCGTCGGCGCTTCTTGACGGCTTGACGGCTTGACGGCTTGACGGCCTGATGGCTTGACGGTTTGACGGCGGACGGGCTCCGAAGCACCCGCCAAGGTGACCGGATGGACTTGTCGACAAGCCCTGCTCGCCGACGCTCCCGCGATAACGATTACGGATCGGATCGCTCATCGGACCATCTCACCGGGAAAGGCCGGTCCGGCTGATCCATAGGATGCCGGGCATGGCCCCTGGGGCCGCTGATTCTGCTGGTGGGACCACCCCCCCCCGCGTCCAACGGGTCCTGCTCGAAGGGGAATTCTGTGCTCGCTGCGTTCTCTGGTTCCTCGGCGCCCCGCGCGTCCGCCAGGCACTACGGCCCGGCCGTGGCCGCGAGAGGCATGTCCCGCCTCGCCGCCGCGGCCCTGGTGTCCGGGCTGGTGGCCGCCGCCGCGCTGACCGGCGCCGGCCGGGCCGCCGCCGACGACGGGACCGCCGCGAGCCAGAGCGGGGCGACGGCGACCATGAGCGGCCTGAAGACCTACGGCGAGGCCGTGGTCCACGGCGACAGCGGCGACGAGCAGGTGGCCGCGGGCCTGTTCGAGATGTCCGTGGACGGCGGCGGCACGCTCCAGACCTACTGCGTCGACCTCCACAACCCCACCCAGCGGGACGCCAAGTACCACGAGACGGCGTGGAGCGGCACCTCGCTCGGCGCCAACAGGAACGCCGGCAACATCCGCTGGATCCTGCAGAACTCCTACCCGCAGGTCAACGACCTCGCCGCGCTGGCCCGCAAGGCAGGCGTCGGCAGCCTCAGCGAGCAGGACGCGGCGGCCGGCACCCAGGTGGCGATCTGGCGCTACTCGGACGGCGCGGACGTCGACGCCGTCGACCCGCAGGCCGAGAAGCTCGCCGACTACCTGGAGAAGAACGCCCGCGGCCAGAACGAACCGCAGGCCTCGCTGACCCTCTCGCCGGCGGCCGTCTCCGGCCGCCCGGGCGGCCTGCTCGGCCCGGTGACGGTCCACACCAACGCGGACACGGTCGCCGTGATCCCGCCGTCCGACGCGGCCCTGAGCGGCGTACGGATCACCGACAAGGCCGGCAAGCCGGTCACCACCGCGCGGAACGGCAGCGAGCTGTACTTCAGGGTTCCCGACGACGCGGCCGACGGCTCCGCCGAGCTGGCCGTCCAGGCGTCGACGACGGTCCCCGTCGGCCGGGCCTTCACCTCCGAGAGCCGCAGCCAGACGCAGATCCTGGCGGGCTCCAGCGAGTCGACGGTCACCGCGACCTCCAACGCGACCTGGGCGGACCAGGGCGCGATACCGGCCCTGTCGGCCGAGAAGAACTGCGACCGCAGCGGCGTGGACATCACCGCGGCCAACACCGGCGACCAGCCGTTCACGTTCGAGCTGGTGAGCACCGAGTACAGCATCCCCGCCCACACCTCCCGGACGGTGACCATCCCGCTCCAGGAGGACCAGCCCTACGACTTCACGATCACCGGCGCGAACGGCCTCGAACGCCGCTTCACGGGTGTCCTCGACTGCAAGACCCAGGGCACGGACGCCGGCCTCAGCACCCAGACCCTCAGCGAGCCCAGCCCCGCCTCGGTCGGCGGTACCGCGGCCGACGTCAACCTGGCGGCGACCGGCGGCGGCTCCGCGACCGGCGTGATCGCGGGCGTGGCCATCGGCCTGGTGGTGATCGGCGGCGCGGTCCTGGTGATCCTGCGCCAGCGGGAGAACCAGCAGACCGACTGAGTCCGGGACGAGTGCCCGGGCCACCGGGCACTATGGCCTCATGACCAACTCACCCGGCGCGTCGTCGTCCTCGGACTCCGTCCTGTCCCTGTGGTCGCAGGACTCGGTGCTGTCGATCGGCTCGGTGGGCTCCGTGCTCTCCATCGGGTCGGTCGGCTCGGCCCTCTCCGTCGGCTCGATCGGCAGCGCCCTGTCGGTGGGCTCGATCGGCTCGGCGCTGTCCCTCATCTCGGCCGGCTCCTGGCTGAGCACCGGCTCCGTCCTCTCGGCCAACTCCCGCTGGTCGACTCTCTCCTGGCGCTCCGACCGCACCTTCCGCACCGCCGGCGCGGTGGCAGCGGTGGCGGCGACCGCCCTCCTCCTGCGCAGAGCCCGGCACTAGACAGACCCTTCTCCGTCGCGGTCCCGCCCGTCGTCGAGGACGAAGAGCGGTTTGGCGCCATGGGCGGGTGCCTCGGCGAACGAGACGGCTTCGGCGAAGCGTTCGAGCGGGAACGGCCGGCCCTCGGGGATGCTCAGCACGCCGTCGGTGACGAGGGTGCGCACCTCGCACAGCGCGTCCAGGACATCCGCAGGCGAGGCGGTGCCGAACCAGCGGTTCAGCCAGAAGCCACGGACCACTTTGGTCTCGTAGATGAGCGAACGCGCCGACAGCGGGATCGTCAGCGCCACCGGGTCGGTCCGGCGATGGGTGGAGAGCGCGCCGTAGACCACGGTCTCCCCGCCCGGAGCCAGCGCCTGGGACACCTGGGCACCCAGCTGTCCCGCGACACAGTCGACGGCCTTGCGCACGCCGGCCGGTCCCGCGATCTCGGCCACCCGCCGCACCAGGTCCTCGTCCTCGGTGCAGACGACCTCGTCGCCGCCCAGCGCCTTGATCTCCGCGACGGCGGCGCGCCGCCGCACCACGTTGATCGTGCGAATACCCAGATGCCCGGCCAGCTGGACGACGAGCCGGCCGACGGTGGAACCCGCCGCCGTCTGCAACAGCCATTCCCCCGGCTGGACATCGAGTTCGCGGTTCACCAGGAGCAGCGCGGTCAGCGGGTTGACGGCGAGTTGGCAGGCGCTGGAGTCGCTCAGACGGTCGGGAACCGGCAGCAGCCTGTGCGTGTCGGCGACAAGGTATTCCTGCCAGGTACCGGCCACAGGCGGCCCGGGTACGGCCGGGACGGCGGCGACCACCACCCGCTCGCCGATCCTCAGCCCCTCGGTGCCCGGCCCCAGGGCCTCGATCCGGCCCACGCATTCCATGTTCCCCCCGACCGCGGGAAACGCGGGGGAGAAGCCGTAGCGACCACGCAGCACGTGGAGGTCACTGGCGTGAACCGGAGTCGCCCCCACCCGGATCAACGCCTGGCCGTCTTCTGCCACGGGAACAGGCCGGGACTCCAGCCGCAGCACGTCGTTCGGCTCGCCGACCTCTCCGGCTACGAGCGCGCGCATGGATCGCGGCATGAGTGACCTTCCGTCTCCCGGCACCCGGCACACCCGTCACACCTGGCACCCCACGACCGACGGCCCGGCGGGCGCTCTGGGCACTCCCCCCAGCCTGCGCTCCTCCCCGAGCGCTGTCATGTCGAAAGAAGCAGAGCCGGACACCACCCTCCGGCGCCGCCCGTCCTCACATCCCGGCCATGCCGCCACCGGTGAGGCCCGGGGCCAGCGCCGGGACCCAGAAGACGGCGCCGGCCAGGGCGAGCGAGGCGACTCCCACTGCGCGGGCCACCAGGCGCCCGGCCGGAGCCAGCTTCTCGGCGGTGATCACGGCGGTCAGGACCACCATGGCCCAGAGGTTCATCACCCCGAACGCCGCCAGCAGCACCATCAGCGACCAGCAGCAGCCCAGGCAGAAGGCCCCGTGGTGGGCTCCGGCCCGCAGATCGCGCGAGGGCCCCGGGTACGAGGCGTAGCGCAGCATCAGCCCGATCGGCGAGCGGCACCTCGCCAGGCAGCGGTCCTTGAGCGGCGTGAGCTGGTAGACGCCGTTGGCCGCGAACACGGCCGCGGCCACCGCGGTCCCCGCCACGGCCGGGAGGCCCGCCGCGCGGCCGAGGCCGGCCGCCAGCCCGTACGCGGGCAGCCCGGCCGCGGCCCAGACGAGCAGGTAGGCGACCGTGAAGACGACCATGCGAGGGGCCCGGTGCACGGTGATGGTGCGTGCGTACAGCGCGCCCACGGGCGCCGTGGCCGGCAGCATCATCGCGGCCATCATCAGCGTCCACACGGCGAGGAACGAGGGCAGGCCCAGCCCCATGGTGCCCGGCATCGCCTGCATGCCGCCCCACCGCGCCACCACCCACACCCAGGCGGCGGCCGCCGCGACCAGCAGCAGTCCCGCGGGACCCGCCCCGCGGCGGACGGCGACCGGCCGACCGGTCACGCGGACCACGTGAAGGGCGCCGAGTGTCCGTTGCCGCCGGAGAAGTCCCAGGAGCGGCCGTACACGCCGTCGCCCGTCGCCCGGGTGGAGCGGGCGACGGTCAGCGTGCTGTTCACCGGGTGGAACATGCCGGTCAGGCCCATGACCGGACCGTCCTCGCCGAACTGCGGGGCGACCTGGTCCTCGATCTCGATGTCGATGGCGTCGCCCACCCGTGCGGCGTGGCGGCGGCCGTCGTCGCGGTAGTCGATGGGGACGCGCTCCACGCCGAGGACCTCGCCGATGAGCGGAGTGAGCGCAGCCATCGGCCCGCCCGCCCGGCCGGAGAAGACCCTGCCGAGCGCGTCCGCCTGGCCGTCGTCGGCCGAGGCGTCCAGATACAGCGCCACCTGCCAGCCGCCTTCGGACATCACCCGCGGCGCGTCGATGAAGACGGCGACGTTGCGGGCGGACACGTCCACGCCGTCCACGTTCCCGCTGTCCACGTGGAACGCGAAGGTCACCTGGCAGCGCTCGTGGTCGGCCGGCGCGGTGAGACCCGAGGTGGTGCAGGGACACACCACGTCGCAGTTGCAGCTCTCCAGATACGTACCGCTCATATTCCAGGGCATGGCTCTCCGCCTCCCTCTCCCACGTCCCCCTCGGCAAAGGGAGTGCATCGGGAGGCCCCGCTCCGTCCCGGTGCCACTCCTCTCCAGGCTATTCCCGACGACCCACGTCGCGCAGATCCACTGCCGGCGCGGCTCACCGACCTGGAGCCACACCTTCGTGGTGCCGAACACGAAGGCTGCCGCAGAGGCGGCCCAGAGCGTTGCGGCGACCGGCGACCCGTTGAGGGACCAGCGGAACGAAGTCCGTTCCTCCGGGCGCCCCTGAGCACCGTCGCGGACGTGGGCGCGGAGGGCGTCCTCACCCGGACGGTATATCTCTCGCACGGCTGCGCACGGTACGACGACGTGGCGGAACATCGGCGGAGTGACCGGCCCGTACCAGCCCCCGAGCGCGGTCTCCCACAACGACGCCGACACGGCACGACCGTATCGGGCGGGTACGGCGTCAGCGGATCAACGGCGGACGAAGAACGAGTCTGCACACCACCCGGCCGTTCCCTTCAGAGCCGTCCCGAAAGGGCTGTGTCTCGTCAGCCCGTGCTCGTCCACGCGTCCGGTCGGGGAGCCAGCACCGCGGAGACCACCGAGCGGGACGAGCTCATGACATCGCCGACGAATCGCAGGTGCCCGACGCCGAGCCGGCGCAGCGCCGGTCCGTGGTCGGCGGCGACGACGAGGCAGACCGCGAGCAGCAGGAGCCGCCACAGGGCCATCACCGGGCGGCGCACCGCACGGGGCAGCTCCGCCAGTGAGGCGTGCAGGCGCTCGCAGTGGAACGGGACGTGGCGCTCCTCGTCGGACAGGATGCGTCGCGCCACCTCCGAGGTGAGCGCGTCGCCGGTGCCGTCCCGCAGGGCCCGGTAGTAACGCAGCGCCACGACCTCCGCGATCATCAGCACCAGCAGCTCCATGCGCAGGCCCATGAGACGCCGCAGCCGTACGAAGACCGTGTCGCTCCAGTGCCCGGCCAACGTCGGCATGCCCCCCGCGGCGAGCAGCCGGGCCAGCAGCCGCGCGTGGTTCTGCTCCTCGGCGACGAAGAGCCGGACCGCCCGGCCGTAGTCGGCGTCGCCGGCCTGGTCCGCCTTGCCGACGAGGTTGGCACCGTCACCGTCCTCGCCGACCTGGAAGCGCTGGACACTGCCCCATATCGCCGGATGCAGCGCCGCACCCCGCCCCCACTCCGGATCCCCCTGCGCACGCCTGCGCTCACGCTCGTCCTCGAACCGCCGTGTCCACTTGGCGAACCCGTCCGCAAGCACCCGGTCTCCCCTCTTCGGTGACACGCCGCCGTGCCCCTGGAGAGGGACGACGCAGGACCGGCACCGAAGCGTTCCCTGGACAGCCGCTTCCCCGGCGCGACGTACGTGTGGGACGCCCGAGCCGGGCAGGGACCCCTGCGGTGTCGAGGAGCCGGTTCATGTCCTCGACGGGGAGACCGGGCATCCAGCCCGACATCGGCAACCGGCATCAACAACAGTGCAGTGGGGCGATCCTGCCCCTGAAACGCGCACCTGATCGATCGGCGCGCTCCTGCCGGAGGGTCGTCGGCTGAGGCCCGTGCCACAACCGTGCCAGATGTCGGGGCCTTACCGGCCCGGAAACACCAGGTCAGTGGCGTGATGTGGTTGTCCCCCTCCCAATCTGTGCCGACGGCCACAGCGAGCGGGACACAGGCAGGCGCATACTGACCTATGACAAAATCCGCGGTACCCAAGCGTCACCTGCCCACCAGCCCCTTCAAGGCCCCGGTCACACGGGCTCCCGAGCACTTCGCCATCGGCGACCAGGTCACACATGACGTGCACGGCCTCGGCCGGGTAGTCGGCATCGAGGACGCCGCGGCGCTCGTGGATTTCGGCTCGGCACAAATGCGGATCTTGAGCCCGTACGCCAAAATGACCAAACTGTAGGTCCCCCGTGTGCCCGGTCGCGGCACGCCAGGCCCCCTCAGGGACCTGTAACGAAAGGCAGACCTCCCATCGACTCGACGTCGCTGTTCTCCGCCCTGGAAGAGCAACCCCGCAGCTCCACTGCGGTGTCGCCGCCTCCGAGGACAAACCCCTTCCAGGCCCCGGACTTCGGAGAAGAAGAGACTCCCTGGTCCGAGGACGCACAGGAGCCCACCTCGGGCACGCGCGCGGCGCGCTCCAAGGCTGCCTAGCGGATAGCGGTGGTACGGACGGCCGCTCGCGGGCCGTCCGTAGTGCTGTGCCGGGAGGAACCTGCGCGTCCGGCAGGCAGCACGCAAGACGAAGGCCCCGACCCTCTTGTACGGTCAGGGGCCGCCGATGACGTGCGGTGGGTGTGGGCCGACTCCTGGGCGGCCCCTGGGCCGTACGACGCTCCCCGAAGCCGCTCGACGGCGACCGGCAGGCCGCCGCAACCATCACCGAAACCCCAGGTCACAGCCCCCGCACCGAACGGGTTAACACCCAAGGCTGGACGTCAGGCAAGATGGGGTGTATCTGCCCACTGCCAGATTTCAAGCTGCCGGACGGTTTCTCTTGGCTGAGTTCATTTACACCATGCGCAAGACGCGCAAGGCGCACGGCGACAAGGTGATTCTCGATGACGTCACCCTGAACTTCCTGCCGGGGGCCAAGATCGGCGTCGTCGGTCCGAACGGTGCCGGTAAGTCGACCGTGCTGAAGATCATGGCGGGGCTGGAGCAGCCCTCCAACGGTGACGCCTTCATCTCGCCCGGTTACAGCGTCGGCATCCTCATGCAGGAGCCCACGCTCACCGAGGACAAGACCGTCCTGGAGAACGTCCAGGAGGGTGTCGCCGAGGTCAAGGGCAAGCTCGACCGGTTCAACGAGATCGCCGAGCTGATGGCCACCGACTACTCCGACGCGCTGCTCGACGAGATGGGCAAGCTGCAGGAGGACCTCGACCACGCCAACGCGTGGGACCTCGACGCCCAGCTGGAGCAGGCCATGGACGCGCTCGGGTGCCCGCCCGGCGACTGGCCCGTCACCACCCTCTCCGGTGGTGAGAAGCGGCGTGTGGCGCTCTGCAAGCTGCTGCTGGAGGCCCCCGACCTGCTGCTCCTCGACGAGCCCACCAACCACCTCGACGCCGAGTCGGTGAACTGGCTGGAGCAGCACCTCGCCAAGTACGCCGGCACCGTGGTCGCCATCACCCACGACCGGTACTTCCTCGACAACGTCGCCGAGTGGATTCTGGAGCTCGACCGCGGGCGTGCCTACCCGTACGAGGGCAACTACTCCACGTACCTGGAGACCAAGGCCACCCGTCTCAAGGTCGAGGGTCAGAAGGACGCCAAGCGGCAGAAGCGGCTCAAGGAAGAGCTGGAGTGGGTGCGGTCGAACGCCAAGGGGCGCCAGGCCAAGTCCAAGGCCCGTCTCGCGCGGTACGAGGAGATGGCCGCCGAGGCCGACAAGATGCGGAAGCTGGACTTCGAGGAGATCCAGATCCCGCCGGGCCCGCGGCTCGGCAGCATCGTCGTCGAGGTCGACAAGCTGAACAAGGCCTTCGGCGAGAAGGTCCTCGTCGACGGACTGTCGTTCACGCTGCCGCGGAACGGCATCGTCGGCGTCATCGGCCCGAACGGCGCCGGCAAGACCACGCTCTTCAAGATGATCCAGGGCCTGGAGACGCCGGACTCCGGCGACATCAAGGTCGGCGAGACCGTCAAGATCTCCTACGTCGACCAGGGCCGCTCCAACCTCGACCCCAAGAAGACGCTGTGGGAGGTCGTGTCCGACGGGCTCGACTACATCAACGTCGGCCAGGTGGAGATGCCGAGCCGGGCGTACGTGTCCGCGTTCGGGTTCAAGGGCCCGGACCAGCAGAAGCCGACCGGTGTCCTCTCCGGCGGTGAGCGCAACCGCCTCAACCTCGCGCTCACCCTCAAGCAGGGCGGCAACCTGCTGCTCCTCGACGAGCCGACCAACGACCTGGACGTGGAGACCCTGTCCTCCCTCGAGAACGCGCTTCTCGAGTTCCCGGGCTGCGCCGTGGTCGTCTCCCACGACCGGTGGTTCCTCGACCGGGTGGCGACCCACATCCTCGCCTACGAGGGCGAGTCCAAGTGGTTCTGGTTCGAGGGCAACTTCGAGTCGTACGAGAAGAACAAGATCGAGCGGCTCGGGCCGGACGCCGCGCGTCCGCACCGTGCCACCTACAAGAAGCTGACCCGGGGCTGATCGAACTTGCGTCATCTCTACCGCTGCCCCCTGCGCTGGTCCGACATGGACGCGTACGGCCATGTCAACAACGCGGTCTTCATCCGCTACCTGGAGGAAGCCCGGATCGACTTCCTGTTCCGCCCGGACAAGGAGTTCAAGCAGGGGTCGGTGGTGGCGCGCCACGAGATCGACTACAAGCGGCAGCTCGTGCACCGGCACCACCCGGTCGACATCGAGCTGTGGATCACCGAGATCAGGGCCGCGTCCTTCACCATCACCTATGAGGTGAAGGACGACGACCTGGTCTACGTACGGGCCTCGACGGTGGTCGTGCCGTTCGACTTCGAGGCGGGCCGGCCGCGCCGGATCACCGCCGAGGAACGGGACTTCCTGGAGGGGTACCGTGACGACGACAAGGAGGAGGCCGTCGCCGCATGACGGTGCTCCACCTCGCTGACGACGGGGAGGCCGCGGATCTCGCGGCCTTCCTCTCCCGGCTGCTCCGCTACGACCGTTCGGCCGCGGTGCGGCTGCAGGCCGCCGGCACCGCACTCGCCGTCTTCGGGCGGCCGCCGTCCTTCGAGGTGCTGGCGATCCGCGCGGTGCGGCTCGCCAAGCCGTACGAGGACGGCCTGGACGTCACCCTCGACGTGACCGTGTCGGCGGGGGAGCTGCTGGAGTCGGTCGACGAACAGGCCGCCACGGCCGCCGTGCCGGGGGCGGTGACCGGGCCGCCCTGGGCCGGGGTGCTGCCGCCGCGGGGCGGCTGGCGGGCCGAGCCGGGGCTGCCGGCGCCGCAGGCGCTGCGGGCCACGGTCGCCGCCGCGGTCGGTGAATTCCGGTCCCGTACCGAGGAGTTGGCCCCGGAGGGTCGTACCAGGGCCGAACTCGACCGGATCGGGCGGGACATCTGGTCCCGTACGGTCGGCGACACCCGGCTGCCGGTCCGGGCCGTGCACGCGGCGCAGTCCCTGGGCTTCCTGCGGCCGGACGACGAGGCCGAGGCCGTGCTGCTCTCGGCGGGCGCGTGGCTGCGGCTGCGGACGCCGTTCGGGTCGATCGCCGTACGGCGGGCGGGACTCGGGGCACTGGACGTCAGCGTCCGCTGAGAGCCGTCGGTGGAGTTGTTCCACCAGGGGGACTAATCAGCACATATCACTGGTGCGTCGTGGTGATGTCGTCACGGAGAGTATCTAACGTGGCGTGTTCCGACCACGAAAGGTGTCAGTGTGAGAACTCGCTTCGGAACGAAACGGAGATCGGCGCTCGGCGTCACCGTCGCGGCGCTGGTCGCGATCGTCGCCGCCTCGGCCGTCCCGGGAGCGGCCTCCGCCGTCCCGGCCGGAGGGAACTACGGACGGTCGGCCCACTGGGGCGTCATCACCCGCAACACGATCGGCTCGCCCGTCGCCGCCCTGCGGGACGGTCCCTTCGTCCCGGTCGCCGTACGGCCCGAACTGGCCCATCCGCCCTACGGCCACGGCAGCCTCGGGATCGAGGTGGCGGATCACTCCACCTCACTCAGCACACCCAGTGAGACCGTCCACTTCGGCAACGAGGTCGACTTCTACGGCGCCCCGGTCCTGCGACTGCATCAGGTCGGCTTCCACGTCTTCCAGACCGGTGAGAACGTCGGCTACGGCCACGGCATCGTGAACATGCCGAACATCAGGTTCGAGATCAATCCGAACCTCAGCAGCTCCGGCGCCACCTACTCCTCGATGGTGTGGAATCCGCCCGACTCGCCGGTGACGAACCAATGGAGTGGCTACCTGGACGCCACCACGACCGGCGGATGGTGGCTCACGGGCAACGCGGGAACCGCGACCGGCTGCACACTGGCCACCCAGTGCACCTTCCCGCAGCTGATGACGGCCCTCAACGACGGCGGCGCGGAGCCCGTCATCTACACCGCCGGCGTGAGCAAGGGCCGCGACTTCATGTGGATCGGGGCCGTCGACGGCCTGCGGATCAACGAGACCGTCTTCGACTTCGAACCCGGCGGAGTCAGAGCGCGCCACGCCCGCTGAGCCGCCGCACGCCGACACGCCGAGGACGGGCGGCGGTCAGTCGGGGGTGTTGACCATCGAGGCGGCCGCGTAGGTGAGGTAGTTCCAGAGCTGTTCCCGGTGCTCCTCGGAGAGACCGAGCTCGTCCACGGCCACCCGCATGTGCCGCAGCCAGGCGTCGTGCGCCGCCCGGTCCACGGTGAACGGCGCGTGCCGCATCCGCAGCCGCGGGTGGCCGCGGTTGTCGCTGTACGTCGTGGGGCCGCCCCAGTACTGCATCAGGAACAGGGTGAGCCGTTCCTCGGCCGGTCCCAGGTCCTCCTCCGGGTACATCGGCTTGAGGATCGGGTCCTCGGCGACGCCCTCGTAGAAACGGTGGACCAGTCGGCGGAAGGTCTCCTCCCCGCCGACCTGCTCGTAGAAGGTCTTCTCCTGAAGCGTGCCGCGCCGAATCTCTCTCACCCGTACATGGTCTCAGACAGGGTGACCCAGGACTCAAGGCCTAGGACCCCGGGCCGGGCGGGGACACGCGCCTAGGGTGGAGACATGGGCGGCTACGACAGCGGGATCGAGGGGCTCGCCGCCGTGGCCCGGGCCGCGCTGGTGCGGGAGATCGACGCCGAGGGGGTCTGGGCGGCGGAGCCGGTGTGGCGGGAGGCGTTCGCGGAGGTGCCCCGGCACCTGTTCGTGCCCTACTACTACGTCGCCGGGGCGCACGGCTATGAGCGCCGGTGGGGCGAGAGCCCGGATCCGGCGGCCCGGGAACGGTGGGTGCGCGGCGCCTACGAGGACGTACCGCTGGCCACCCGGCTGCGCGACGGCGAGCTGCTCTCCTCCAGCAGCCAGCCCTCGCTGATGGCGCGGATGCTGGTCGCCCTGCGGGTGGCCGACGGCGACCGGGTGCTGGAGATCGGCGCCGGCACCGGGTACAACGCGGCACTGCTGGCGCATCGGCTGGGCGACGACGACCTGGTCACCACCGTCGACGTGGAGCCGGAGATCAGCGAGTCCGCGCGGCGGCACCTGGCCGCGGCGGGGTACCGGCCGGCCGTGGTCACGGGGGACGGGGCGCGGGGGGTGCCGGAACGGGCGCCGTACGACCGGATCATCGCGACGTGTTCGCTGCCGAGCGTGCCGCGGGCGTGGGTCGACCAGTGCGGGGAGGGGGCGCGGATTCTCACGCCGGTGGCCACGGGGTTGCTGGCGCTGACCGTGCGGGGCGGGTGCGCCGAGGGGAGGTTCCTGCCGTCGGCGGCGTTCTTCGTGCCGTTGCGCGGGATGCCGCGGGCGGGGGTGGGGGATCTGGGCGGGGTGCCGCCAGGAGCCCTGGGGGATGAACTGTTCCAGTTCCTGGCCGAGCTGACCCAGGGGGTGCTCAGTCCGCGGGAGGCGTACGAGGTGTGGGCGGGGGAGGGGATGCCCGGGCGGGAGCGGTATGGGGTGAGCGTCGGGAAAGACGGGGAGTGGTTGTGGCTGGACGACCGGGAGGGGCCGTTCGTCTGGCCGCTCCCGGTCTGAGCACGGTTCTTCGGCTGCGGGCCGGTGGGGGCTGGTCGCGCAGTTCCTCCCCCAGCCTTCGGCCGGGGGTACCCCCAGCGCCCCTTTCGGGGCACTGCAGCTCAGCCCCGTCGGACGGTGATCGTCGTCCAGGCGCCCACGTGCACCCGGTCCCCGTCCTGCAGCGGCACCGGGACGAACGGCTGGATGGGCTCCTCGCCGCCGTTGACCGTGGTGCCGTTCGTCGAGTTCTGGTCGACGACCGCCCAGCTGCCGTCGGGCTGCTGGACCAGGACCGCGTGCTGGTGCGAGACGCCCGGGTCCTCCGGCGGCACCGACAGGTCGATGTCGGGGGTGTCGCCGGTGGAGTGCCGGCGGCGGCCGATGGTGACCTGGTTGCCGGTGAGCGTGCGCTGCTGCTCCGGGGAGTACGCGGGCAGGTTGAGGCCGGCCGCCTCGGGGCCCGAGCGCTGCATCATCGCCATGAAGTACTCGCGGTCCGGGCCGATCGTCGCGATCCAGGTCGCCGGGCCCTGCGGGGCCTGCGGGAAGGCGGGGCCGGGCGGGGCCTGGGTGGCGCCGGGCTGCGGGTAGCCGTAGCCGCCGGGGCGGGCGGGCGCGCCGGGGCCCGCCGGACCACCGGTCGGCCCGGGCGGGGAGATCACCCAGTCGTCATCACCGCCGCCGAAGGACGGGCCGCCGGCCGGCGGCCTGGTCTCCTGCGGGAAGCCGGGCGGAGCGGGCGGGGCCGACTGCTGGTAGGCGCCGGGAGCGCCGCCGGTGGTCGCACCGGGGCCGCCGGGCGGCGCAACCGGCGGGCGGGACGGGTCCGCGCCGCCGAAGGGCCCGGCGGCGGGGCCACCGGAGGGGTCGCGGGTGTAGGGGCCCGAGGGCTGGCCGGCGCCGGGCGGGGCACCGAACGCGGACGGGCCGCCGGGGTTCTGGCCCGGGGCGCCGCCGTACGGCGGGGGCGGAGAGGAGGGGCCGCGCTCGCCGCCGAAGGGCGGGGGAGAGGACTGGCCGCGGTCGGGGCCGCCGAAGGCGGGCGGGCCCGGCTGGCCACGGTCGCCGCCGAACGCCGGAGGACCGGACTGGCCGCGGTCGGGGCCGCCGAAAGCGGGCGGGCCGGACTGTCCGCGGTCGCCGCCGAACGCCGGAGGGCCGGGCTGTCCGCGGTCGCCGCCGAACCCCGGCTGGCCGGGCGGGCCCGACGGGCCGGGCGGCGGTGCCGAGGGGCCGCGGTCGGCGCCGAAGGCGGACTGGCCGCCGCGCTCGCCCGCGAACGGCGTCGGGCCCGAGGGCTCGCTGCCGAAGGACGGGATCGGCTCGGCCGGACGGTTCACCTGCGAGGGGCGCGAGCCCTGGTACTCGTACGAGTCGCCGCCGCCGAACGTCGGCGGGGCCGGCGGCCGGAAGGTGGGCGCGGCCGGACCGGGACCGCCGGCCGGGGGGCGCGGGGCGGCCGGGGTGTACGAGGTGGCCGTGTTGGTCAGGAAGTTCCAGCGGCACTCCTCGCAGAACGGCGCACCGCCCTCACGGGGCGTACGGCACTGCGGGCAGAGCTCCGGCTCGTGCGCGTTCGGCACCGCGGACAGATGACGGCCGCCGCCCATCGGGCCACCGGCGGGGGCGCCGGGCGCGGGCGGCGGGAAGCCGTAGCCGCCGGCGGTCGGCGGGGGCGGCGGAGGTACGGCACCGGCCATGCGGTGACCGCACACCTCGCACCAGTCGTCGGAACCCGACTGGTGTCCGTTCGGGCAGGTCGGCATGGCGGGCTTCCCTCTCTGTCAGGTTCGTCCTGAGCCTGTCTGGGTGGTCCTGCGGGTGGACTGTCAGGTCACTTCTTTACACGAACAGTCTTTGTGGACCTTGTCTCGAGAGTCATCTCGTCGGCCTCCTCGACCTTCGCCTTCAGTCGCACAGTACCTGTCGTGGCGTCGACCACGTCCACCACCTTCGCAAGCAGTTTCGCAGTATCCGCGTTCCCGGAAGCGCTTGCCAACTGAACGGCCCGACCCAGTTTGGCCGTTGCCCCGTCCATATCGCCCGCTTTGCGTAGATCCAGGCCATGCTGGATGGCCTGTGCCAGTTCGGCCTGGCCGGTGTAGTGGGCGACTTGGGGGTTGATGGAGGTCGAGGCGACCATGTCGTCCGTCCACACCGCCCTGATCAGGCCCTGCGCACCCAGGTTCTGGACGCTGCCTCCCCCACTCTCGGCTGCGCTCGAGCGGGAGGTGCCCCCAGGCTGCGGGACGACCAACGACACCCGTGCGGCGAGCATTTCCCGGCCGAGCCCGGCCGTGGGGACCTCCACGCAGACGTGGTAGTCACGGGACTCGTCGCCCCAGGAGCCGGTGGGGTAGTCCCCGGCCCGCGGCCCGGCTTCGGTGCGGCGGTCGGTCAACGCCTCGACCGTGGGCGCCACTTGCTTGACGAACTTGATGGTCGTGCCGACCGGGGTCCACAGCCGCAGCGCGACGTCCGCGACCTCCTTGCCCATCGCCGTCTCCATCATCTGCGTGAAGTCGGCGGCCAGGCCCGTGGGGTCGGCGACGATGTCGGCGGTGCCGAGCAGCGCGGAGGCGATGCCTGTGACTTCTTTCACTTCCCAGTCGGTGCCGACACCACGGGCGTCACAGGTGAACCGCCCGGCGCACGAGTCCAGGGCGGCCCTGAGGTCCTCCGGCGCCTCGTGCTCGTTGCGGCCGTCGGTGAGGAGGATGCCGTGCCGGATGGTGATGTCCGCGGAGGACAGGAGACGGTCGGCGAGCCGCAGCCAGGTGCCGATCGCCGTGCCGCCGCCCGCGCTGAGCCTGCGCAGCGCCTGCTTGGCCTGCTCGCGCGAGGTGCGGTCGGCCACCGCGAGCCGGCCGCCGCCCGGGTAGACCTCCTTGGCGACGTGCGTGCCGCCGATCACCGCGAAGTGGGTGCCGTCGCGCAGGGTGTCGATCGCGGCCGCGGTGGCGTCCCGGGCGTTGCGCATCTTGGTGGGCGGGTAGTCCATCGAGCCCGAGCAGTCGACCATGATCGCCACCCCGGCGGAGGGCCCCTGCCCGGGTGCGTACGACGCCCCGACCGCGGTCCCGACGGTGCCGCCGCCGGTCGCCGTCACCGTGACGATCGCGTTGACCTCGCGGCCGCCCTCCGGCAGGTACTCGTTCTGGTACACGTCCACCGAGAACTGCGGCACGTTCGACTTCGAGAAATTGGCCATGACTGCTCTGGTCCCCCTCCACCCCACGCGTGGTGGGTGCTGACGGTGTGCGGACCGGTCCCCTCCGGTCCGCGGGTACTGCCCCGTACGTCTCGATCCCGTTTGCGGCCGTTTTGCGACGGCCTCAGGCGGATCCTGCCCCCTGCGGCGGTGCCGGGAACGGCAGCAGCGCCACTGTTACGTTGTCGTGGCCCCCGCCGTCCAGGGCGTGGCCGACCAGGACCCGGGCCGCGTGCAACGGCCGCACGGCCGCGTCCGAGGGGACGATCTCGGACATCTCCTCGGCCGTCTCCGCGTAGTTCCACAGGCCGTCCGTGCACACCACCACGACACCGGACCGGTCCGGCTTGAAGGACGCGGTGTGCGGCTCCACCTCGTAGGCGTCCGCGCCGAGCCAGCCGGTGATCGCGTGGGCGCGCTCGTCGGCGTACGCCTCCGCCTCGCTCATCAGGCCCGCGGCGACCATCTGCGCGGCCCAGGAGTCGTCCTCGGTGAGCCGGGCCGCCGGGGCGGCGCGGTCCACCGGCACCCAGTAGACGCGGCTGTCGCCCACCCAGCCGACCACCAGCAGGCCCGAGGCCACGACCGAGGCGACGATCGTGCACGCCGGGGCGTTCTGGTGCGGGGTGTGCTCACGGGCCGACGGGGGCTCCTCCGCCAGGGCGTTGACGGCCTGGGAGGCGGCGACGATCGCGTCGTGCAGCGCCTGCTGCGGATGGGTGCCCTGCTCCAGCGCGGCCTGCAGCGCCTCGACCGCGGCCCGGGAGGCGGCCATGGAGGCCTCGTCGGGACGGGTCGCCGAGGAGACGCCGTCGCAGACGACCGCCAGCGAGGCCGGGGTGCCGTCGGGCAGCGCGGTGTGGCCGACGGCGAACGCGTCCTCGTTGCGGTGGTGGCGCAGCCCACGGTCGCTGACGGCGGCCACCGGGCCCGCCTCCTGCTCCATGTGGTCGCGCTCGCGGGGCTGGGCGTGCCCGCAGTTCTCGCAGTAGCCGTCGTCGTCGACCCGGCCCGCCCGGCAGGCCACGCACACCTTCGGCAGCTCGGCGGTGTCGGCGGCAGAGGCGGCCACCCGGGGGTCCGGCGCCTGCAGCGGGTACTCGTCGGGCTCCGGCGGCCGGTCGAACCGCACCCCGGAGGCCGGCGACACCGGCGAACCGTGCGGCGGCGGGGACGCCGGCGAACCGTGCGGCGGCGGGGAGCCGTGCGGGGGCGGGGATGCCGGCGAACCGTGCGGCGACTCGGGCAGCTGCGTGCCGCCCGAGTCGGTGCCGGGCAGGTCGGTCGGCAGATGCGGTGCCGCGGGCTTTCCGGAGCTCTCCGGCTCGGGCGGGGGCCAGTCCACGCCCGAGGATCCCACACCGGCGGCGCCCATGGTGAGGGTCGGGTGGTCCTGCGGCGCGGCGGGCACGGCCGACAGGTCGTACCCGCACGCACCGCAGAACAGGTCACCCGATTCGAGCGGTTCCGCGCAGCTCGGGCACTTCGCCGGTGCGGCCTGTTGGGGCATCTGCGACATCAACTACACCCACGTCCGGGGGCGGTAACGGTTGGCCCGTTCCACCAGGTCGATCCTCTCCTCACCGCCGGCCGCCAGTCTGGCCAGCGTGCGGTACGAGCGTTCCAGGCCGAAGCGGAGGCCCCGCTCGTCCAGACCGCTGCCGAGCAGCACCCGGCCGCCGGCGGCGGGCTGGGAGTCCTGGCCCCCGGAGAGTATCCAGTCCAGCGCGCAGCCGAGGACTTCCGCCGACAACTGCTCGCGCCTGGCCGGGTCCAGACCGTACGCGTCCAGCGCCTCGATCTGTCCGGAGGCGGCCGTCAGGTCGTCCAGGAACGGGGTGTCGTCGGCCGCCGCGGTCCGGTGCCGCAGCCGCGCCCGTACGGCCGCCACCCGGGCCGCCGTGTAGTGGATGGAGGCCTCCGGCACCGACTCCAGGGTCCGTACGGCACCCCGCCGGTCCCCGGCCGCCAGCCGCACCCGGGCCAGCCCGAACGCGGAGCTGACGAAGCCCGGGTCGGTCGCCCACACCAGCCGGTAGTACTCGGCCGCGTTGTCCAGCTGGCCGAGCACCTCCGCGCACAGGCCGAGCGCCAGCTTCGGCGCGCTCTCGCCGGGGAAGGCGTCGTAGATCGCGTCGAAGGACAGCGCCGCGCCCTCGAAGTCCCCGGTGACCAGGGCGGTCACGCCCCGGTACCAGACCACCCGCCAGTCGTCCGGCTGCTCCTCCTCCAGCTCGCCCAGCGCGGTCAGGGCGGCCTCGTGGTCGCCGCTCTCCAGCCGGGCGCGGATCTGGCGCAGCCGGGTCTCCACCGTCTGGGCCGGCGCGGCGGCCAGCGCCCCGAGCAGCTCGCCCGGCGCCGAGGTCATCATCAGGCCCGCCAGGAAACCGGCGTTCGGGTCGTTCTGGTCGACGAGCGGGACCGGCAGGGCGAGCGCGGCGGCCGGCGTGGCGATCGGCCTGACCAGGGCCGGGTCGGCCGGGTCCGGGGCCGCTCCCGACGGGTCCAGCGCGAGCGTTCTGGAGGCCACCGCCCGCGCGCCCAGCCGGGACACGTCCCCGTCCAGCTTCGGGAACAGCTCGGTGTCCGTCACCTTCACCTCGGGCCCGAACAGCGTCGACAGCGCGGGCCGCGCGGTGCCGGTCTGCACCGACACGACCTCGCGCAGCACACCGGTCAGCTGCTCGGCCATCTCCTGCGCGGAGGCGAACCGGCGCGCCGGGTCGGGGTCGGTGGCCCGGACCAGCAGCCGGTAGAACGACTCGTACTGCCGGAAGACCTCGATGTTGTCCGGGTCGGGCAGCGAGTCCACGAAGACGGTCGTGTAGCCCTGGAAGTCGAAGGTGAGGACGGCGAGGGTACGGCCGACCGTGTACAGGTCGGAGGCGACCGACGGGCCGACCTCGGCGACCTCGGGCGCCTGGTAGCCGACCGTGCCGTAGATGGCCGACTCCTCGTCGTCCATCCTGCGCACCGCGCCCATGTCGATCAGCTTGAGCTGGTCCTCGGTCTGGATGGCGTTGTCGACCTTGAAGTCGCAGTACAGGAGGTTGCGGCTGTGCAGGTGGCCGAGGGCTTCGAGGGCCTCGATGCCGTACGCGCAGGCCTGCTCCACCGGCAGCGGGTCCCGGCGGCCCTCCGGGGTACGGCGGTCGTTGGCGATCTCCTTGAGGGACTTGCCGCCGACGTACTCCATGACGATGTAGCCGTCGAGGGAGCCGGTGCGCTGGTCGAGGTGCTCGACGAAGTTGTAGATCCGCACGATGTTGGCGTGCTCGATCTCCGCGAGGAACCGCCGCTCGGAGATCGCGGCGGCCATCGCGTCCTGGTCGCCGGTGTCCAGGAGGCCCTTGAGGACCACCCAGCGGTCGGCGACGGCCCGGTCCACGGCGAGGTAGATCCAGCCCAGGCCGCCGTGCGCGAGACAGCCCGCGACCTCGTACTGGCCGTGCACCACGTCGCCGCCCTTGAGCTTGGGCACGAACGAGTACGGGTTGCCGCACTTGGTGCAGAACCCCTCGGTCCGCCCCGGCCGCTCCCCGCGGGCCCGGCCCACCGGCGCCCCGCAGTCCGACCGCGAGCAGAACCGCTTCCGCTCCGGCACCTCGGGGTTCTCCAGGACCATCTCGCGCGGGTCCGGCTTCGGCACCTGCGGCACCGCGACCAGGCCGGCGCCCAGCCGGCTGCGCGCGGACGTGCTCGACGACGAACCGGAGCTGCGCACCGACACCGAACGGCCCGTCGAACTGCCCGACAGGGACCGCGACAGCCGCCCGGAGACCGAGCGCCGCGACTTCGACGACTGCGACGACGTACGCGAGCTGCCGCGGCTGCCGGAGCGCGAACTGCCGCTTTCCGTCGAGCCCTTGCCACCGGCCGTGATCCCGGTGTGCGGCGACTCGACCATCCCGTTCGCCGAGACGACCGGCGCCAGACCGCAGGTGTCGCAGTACAGCTCACCGCCGCCCACGTCCTCGTACGACCCCTCGCAGCCCGGCCGCTGGCAGGCCTCTCCCGCCTGACTCACGCCTACTCTCCCCTCCGGTCCTCGGGCCCGCTCTGCTGCGGCACCCGCGGCGCCCCCAGCGCCTCGGCCGTCGCCCGCTGGTAGCGCAGCACCGCTTCCTCCGCGACCCTGAGATCGCAGGGCGCGCTCCACAGCATCCGCCGGGCCGCGTCGTACCGCTCGATCAGGAACGGGTCCTCCGCCAGCCCGTGCCGGGCCACCTTCGCCTTGTACGCGTCCAGCCGGCCGCGCAGCTCCGCGCGGACCGCGAGCGGCGCGGTGACCGCCGTCAACGACTCGCGGGCGCGCAGCAGTTCGTCCTCCGCCTTCTGCTCCAGCGACTCGAGCAGCGGTGACAGGCGGTGCCACTGGGCCTGTCTGCGGTACTCGGCGGCCGCCGCCAGCTGCTCCTGCAGCACGGTCGGCGGGCCGCTGACCACCGGCACCTCGGTCGCCGCGATCTTCGCCAGCACCTCACCGCGCGCGGTGCGCGCCTCGGCGAGCGTGCGGTCCGCGCGGGACAGCACGTCCCGCAGCTTGATCAGCCGGGCCTCGGCGTCCTGCCGTACCGTCAGCACGGCGTCGATCTCGCGCCGCACCTCCTCCAGCGCCCGGGCCTCCCGGTCGTACACCGTGGTGTCCGGACGGCCGCCGCCGGGGGCCGAACTCCCCTGCGCCGGCA
The DNA here is from genome assembly GCF_042721035.1 of Streptomyces sp. NPDC058464. Lineage (NCBI taxonomy): Bacteria > Bacillati > Actinomycetota > Actinomycetes > Kitasatosporales > Streptomycetaceae > Streptomyces > Streptomyces sp. NPDC058464. The sequence goes on along the minus strand of NZ_JBHXMA010000035.1, from coordinate 75,984 downwards.
CCCAGAACGTCAGCGGGTCCGAGACGACGTCCTCCCGGAGTCTCGTCAGGGTCCGGGTGATCCGCTCCAGGTCGTCGCCCGCCGGGTGCTCGCCGGGGCGCACCCCGACGGAGTGCGCGAGCTTGCGGGTGCGCTGCAGCTCCGCGGCGAGTAAATCGATCCGCGCGGGCAGCGCCGACCACACCGCGTCGGCGGTGACGACCATGTCCAGCGAGGTCGCGTACAGCTCGTTCATCCGGTCGACCAGGGCCGCCAGCGAGAACCGCTCGCTGAGCCGGCCGGCCGCCGACAGCAGGGTCGGCGCGTTCGCCGTCGCGGTCGCGCTGCCCGCCACCGTCACGGACTCGCCGCGCAGCAGCTCGGTCAGCTCCACCAGGTCCTCACGGCTGGACCAGCGGCGCCTGGCCCTGATCTCCCGGGCGGAGCGCAACGCGTCCGTGTAGGCGTCGAAGTAGGCCCACAGCAGGGTGATCGAGGCGTCGGCGGTCGTCCACCGCTCCCGGGTGGTCCCGGTCAGCTCGGCGCCTTCCAGGAGCCTGCGGCCCGCGTGGTCCTGCAGGGCGAGCAGCGAGGTCTCGATCGCCTCGTGCTCCGCGCCGAGCCGCGCCAGCGCACGGTCCACCTCGTCCCGGTCCATCACCGGCCCGGCGGGGTCCGTGACGCCCATCGATCACCTCTCGCTTGCTCGTCGGGGCTGGGCCGCGCGGATGCGGGTCAGCTGCTGCGCAGGTACTGCGGCGCGGGCGGTTTCGACGCCGCCGAGTCCGTTCCCAGTGTCGCCGACAGCCACCTGTCGTACGACGCCTGCCAGCCGTCGGCCCGGTACTCCACCAGGATCTGGTTGACCCGGCGTACCAGATCGGTCGCGTCCTTCTTCATCGCCACGCCGTAGTACTCGGTGGTGAACGCGGCGCCCTTGAGCTCGACCGTCGGGTCCTGGGCGGCCTGGCTGGCGGCCAGCGCGCCGTCGGTGACCACCGCGTCGACCTCGCCGAGCTGCAGCCTTACCAGGCAGTCGAGTTGGTTGGGGACCGTGGTGGAGATGTCCGCCGAGGCGACCAGCTTCCCGGACTTCTTGTCGGCGTCCAGCTTGGTGTACGCCGTCGAACCGGCCGCCGTGCAGATCTTCTTGTGCGCCAGCGTGCCGTTGTAGCCCGTGATCGACGAGGACTTGGGGGCGAGGACCTGCTGCCCGGTCTTGAAGTACGGCGCGGAGAACGCGACGTCCTTCAGCCGGTCGCAGTTGATGGTCATCGTGCGCACCACCATGTCGACGCGGCCGTCCTGGATCGCCGGTATCCGCTGGCTCGTCGGAATCGCCTTGAACTGCACCGCGTTCGGGTCGCCGAGGATGTCCTGGGCGATCCGGTGCACCAGGTCGATGTCGAAACCCTCCAGCTCCGCGTCCGAGTTGTTCGGGTTGCGGTAGCCCCAGCGGTAGCTGTTCTGGTCGACGCCGACGATCAGCTTCCGCTTGGCGCCGGTACGGGCCTTGATGGCGTCGATGGTGGACCCGTCCGCGCCCGACGGCGACCAGGTCTCGTTCTGCGCCTGGGAGTCGGTGCAGTCGTCGGCCTTGGCGGGGCTGCCGGTCGCCAGCCCCGGCCCGCCGATCCCCTCGCCCTGACCGCCCTCACCACGGGACTGGGTGAGCGGCAGCAGCAGGACGAACGCCAGCGCCAGGGCGCAGCCGACCGCCATCGCACCCACTCCGCCCCAGCCGCGCAGGGAGGCCCTCAGCCGCCGCACGAACATCGCCACGCCCCCTCTCACCGGTACTCCGAAAGCCTGCGCCCGATGCCGAACAGTGCGCCGGCCGCTGCCGCGACCCCCAGCATGGCGGCACCGATCGGCAGTCCGGACATCGCGTCCCGCCCGTCGGTGGCCTGCTCCTTGAACTCGGTCTCCTCGAACGCCAGCGCGTTCTTCAGATTGGTGTCGACGCTGTCGAAGCACTCGGCGGTGGCGTCCTTCGTGCCTATCACCTTGTCCAGCGCCGCCTGGTAGTCGCCGTTCTCGTCCTCGGTGCGGGCGTCGGCGTGCCGCTCCTTCCACACCTTCATGTTCCCCTCGGCCGCCACGACAGGCTTCTTGCCGGCCGTGCCGTCCGAGAGCGCGGCGGCCTCGGTGAGGCCCTTGCCGAGCGCCGTCATGTCCTTGTCGAAGTCGTAGTAGTACGCGTCGTACGTCTGCCCGCCGACCGTGACCGTCTCGGCGCCGCGCGCCACCAGGCTCAGGTTCTCGTTCCCGCGGGCCTTCAGGGAGGCGATCCGGGCGTCGTGCAGCACGTTCAGCGAGCGGACGCCGTGGTCGTAGGAGCCGTCCAGGCCGGACCGGGCGAGGGTGTGGCCGACGACCAGCCACAGCAGCGTGATGACGGTGGCCGCCGAGGCCGCGACCAGGCCGTGGTTCAGCAGGCGGTTCGTCCGGCGGTAGTGGCGCAGCTGGGCCCAGGCGAGCGCGGCGAGCGCGAGGAGACCGAGGGCGATCGCCGCCCACGGGTACGGCGTCGCGTCCGAGTAGTCGGAGGCGAGGCGCGCGTTCTCCTTCGTGTAGAGGTCCTCCGCGGCCGGGAGCATCTCCTGCTGCATCTTCTCGTTCGCGTACCGCAGATAAGCGCCGCCGACCGGGTAGCCCTGCCGGTTGTACACGCGGGCCCGCTCCACCAGCCCCTCGTACTCCGGCAGCAGCTTGTTCAGCTTCGCCACGGCCGCCTCGGCGGGCGAGCCGGGCTCGGAGTTGGCGGCGGCGGTGACCAGCTTGGCGGCGGCGGTCTGGACGTCCTTCTCGTACCGCGTGCGGGAGGCGGCCGTCTCCTGGCCGCCCGCCAGGAAGCCGCTGGAGGCCGTGGTGTTGGCGTCCGCCAGCGAGCGGTAGATGTCGGCCGCGCCCGAACTGAGCGGCTGGCTGCGGTGCAGCACGTCGTCGGCGGCGGCCGCGCGGTCGGTCATCTGCCAGGCGGTGACGGCACCGAAGGCGACGATCAGCACGGCCAGGACGGCGCCGATGATCCGGAGCCGGCCGGGCTCGGTGGTGGCGGCGGTGCGCACCTGCTCGACGCCCTCCGCGAACGCGGAACGGCGGCGCGGGGGCGCCGCCTCGGGCGTGGGGGCGCCGGTCCGCTGCGCGGGCAGGGCGGTGCCTGCTCCTGGCGGTGCCGCGCTCTTCGTCGGCGAGTCTGTCACTTGACCTCCCCCATGGCCATCCGGTCGCCGACCAGTATCGCCGCCCGGACTGACATTCGGCACCGGCCTTCACTGGATCTTGATCGGATCGCAGCGGAACCCCTGCCCATGAATACGCCGGGGGAATCGGTTCGGTTCCGGAGGGGTGGTGAGGGTGCGTCACGGGGCGCGGGCCGGTGGGGGCTGGTCGCGCCCACGCGGCGGCAGCCGCAAATCAAATGCAGCCCCGCGCCCCGTACGGGGCACGCCGTAGCTGCGGGCAGGCGTGCCGCAGGGCGGCACGGGTGGGCGCTGGGGGTCCCCCCGGCCGAAGGCTGGGGGAGGCACCCGGCCGGCGCCGGTGAGCGTCCCCACCCCCCCGCCGCACCCCGGGTCACCCCTCGAAATAGGCGCGCACCCTCTCCTGCACCCCCACCCCCGCCCCCACCACATCCAGCCCCAGCAGCGCAGCGCCCAGCACCGGCCGCGCCGTCACCACCCTCGGTACCGCCTTCGGTGCCCGCGCGGCAAGCAACTCCCGCACTCCGTCGTCCAGCTGCGGATGCCCGCCCGCCAGCACCCCGCCCCCCAGCAGCACCGGCGTCTCCTCGTCCAGCAGCTCCAGGCGCGTCAGCGCGACCACCGCCATCGCCACCACCTCCTGCGCCAGCCGGTCCACGACCGCCCGTGCCACCGGGTCGCCGTCGGCCGCCGTCGCGAACAGCACCGGCGTCAACTCGTGCCGCCGGGCGGGCTCGACGTCCTCCCGGTGCAGCGCCTCGATCAGCGCGAGCATGCTGTCGTACCCGAAGTAGGCCGGGAGCGCGCGGGCCAGGGCCGTGCCCTCCCCGCGCCCGTCCTCCGCGCGGGCCGCGTGCCACAGGGCCTCCTCCGCCAGTCCCCAGCCGCCGCCCCAGTCACCGGAGATGCGGCCGAGGGCGGGGAAGCGGGCGGTACGGCCGTCGGGGCGCATGCCGACGCAGTTGATGCCGGCACCGCACACGACGGCGACCCCGCGCGGCTCGGTGACGCCGGCCCTGAAGATCGCGAAGGTGTCGTTGCGGACCGCCACCGTCGCCCCCCACGCGCGCGTGGCCAGCGCGGCGGCCAACTGCTCCTCCTCGAAGGGGAAGTCGGCGTTGGCCAGGCAGGCGGAGACGTGGGCGACGGAGGTGACCCCGGCGGCGGCGTACGCCGCCGCGACCGCCGTCGCCACCTCGTCCACGGCCTGCTCCACGCCCACCACCGGCGGCCGGAAACCGCCGGCCCGGGCCGTGGCGAGGACCTCGCCGTCCGCCGCCACCACCGCGACGTCGGTCTTGCTGTTGCCCGCGTCGATGGCGAGGACACTTGCGGTCAGGCCCACGCGAGGTGCTCCCGGTTGTGCGCGATCAGTCGGTCGGTCAGGGCGTCGGCGTACTCGTACTGGCCGATGAGGGGGTGGGAGAGCAGCGCCCGGAACACGCGGTCCCGGCCGCCGCGCAGGGCCGCCTCCAGGGCCAGTTCCTCGTACGCGGTCACGTTCGCGACGAGCCCGGCGAAGAGCGGGTCGACCTCCGGGACGGGCAGCGGAACGGGGCCGTGCGCGCCCACCGCCGCCTGTACCTCGATCACCGCGTCGTCGGGGAGGAAGGGCAGCGTGCCGCCGTTGTAGGTGTTCACCACCTGGTAGGGGTTGCCGCTGCTGCCGAGCAGCGCCGCGGCCAGGTCGACCGCCGCCTCCGAGTAGTAGGCGCCGCCCCGCTTGGCGAGCAGCTCCGGCTTCTCGTCCAGGGCCGGGTCGCCGTACATCTCCAGCAACTGCTTCTCCATCGCGGCGACTTCCTCCGCCCGGGACGGCTTGGTGCGCAGTTCCCGTACCACCTCGTCGTGCGCGTAGTAGTAGCGCAGGTAGTAGGACGGGATCACGCCGCCGAGGCGGTCCAGGAGGGCCGTGGGCAGTTTCAGGTCGGCGGCGATCGTGTCGCCGTGCTCCCCGAGCAGCTTGGGCAGGACGTTCTCGCCCTCGGGGCCGCCGAGGCGGACCGCCGTCTCCCAGGTGAGGTGGTTGAGACCGAGGTGGTCCAGGTGGATCTCGGAGGGCGTGACACCCAGCAGGTTCGCGAACTTCCGCTGGAAGCCGATCGCCACGTTGCACAGCCCGACCGCCTTGTGGCCGGCCTGGAGCAGGGCGCGGGTCACGATCCCCACCGGGTTGGTGAAGTCGATGATCCAGGCGTTCGGGTTGGTGCGGCGGACCCGTTCGGCGATGTCCAGGACGACGGGGACCGTGCGCAGGGCCTTGGCGAGGCCGCCGGCGCCGGTGGTCTCCTGGCCGATGCAGCCGCACTCCAGCGGCCACGTCTCGTCCTGCTGGCGGGCCGCCTGTCCGCCCACGCGCAGTTGCAGCAGCACCGCGTCGGCGCCCTCCACGCCCGAGTCCAGGTCGGAGGTGGTGACGATCCGGCCGCCGTGGCCCTGCTTGGCGAAGATCCGGCGGGCCAGTCCGCCGACCAGTTCCAGGCGTTCGGCGGCCGGGTCGACCAGGACCAGTTCCTCGATGGGCAGGGTGTCCCGCAGGCGTGCGAAACCGTCGATGAGTTCAGGGGTGTAGGTCGAGCCTCCGCCGACCACAGTGAGCTTCATGAATGGGTTAACCCTTCACTCCGGTGAGCGTGACGCCCTCGACGAACGCCTTCTGGGCGAAGAAGAAGACGAGGATCACGGGGGCCATGACCAGCACGGTCGCGGCCATGGTCAGGTTCCAGTCGGTGTGGTGCATGCCCTTGAACGACTCCAGGCCGTAGGAGAGGGTCCAGGCGCCCGGGTTCTCCGAGGCGTAGATCTGGGGGCCGAAGTAGTCGTTCCAAGCGTAGAAGAACTGGAAGAGAGCGACGGCGGCGATCCCCGGCTTCGCCATCGGGATCACCACCCTGAGGAGGGTCCTGAGGTCGCCGCAGCCGTCCACCTTCGCCGCGTCCAGGTACTCGTTCGGGATCGTCATCAGGAACTGGCGCAGCAGGAAGATGGAGAACGCGTCGCCGAACGCCATCGGCACGATCAGCGGCCACAGGGTGCCGGAGAGGTCCAGCTGCTTCGCCCAGAACAGGTACATCGGGATGATGACCACCTGCGGCGGCAGCATCATCATCGAGATCACCAGCATCAGGGACAGGTTGCGGCCCCGGAAGCGGAACTTCGCGAGCGCGTACGCCACCGGGAGCGACGACACGACGGTCAGGACGGTGCCCAGTCCGGCGTAGATCAGGGTGTTCTTCCACCAGGTCAGGAAGCCCGGCGTGTCGAACACCTTCTTGTAGTTGCCCCACTCCCAGGTGTGCGGGATCAGGTCCCGGCTCAGCGCCTGGCTGTCGCTCATCAGCGAGGTCAGGAACACGAACACGAAGGGGAGGGTGAAGAACAGGGCGGCGGCGACGCCGAGCGAGTGCACCGCCACCCAGTTCAGCAAGGCCTTGCGGCGGGCGGTGCGTTCGGCGTCCGACACCGGGGCCTTCAGCTCCGCCGGCCGGTCCAGCACTTGGGTCATCGTCAGTCACCTGCCTGGATGAGACCGCCCCGGCGCCGCATCAGGATCGCGGTGAACGCCATGGACAGGGCGAAGAGCACGAGGGCGACGACACACGCGGAGCCGTAGTCGAAGCGCTGGAAGCCGAGGTTGTAGACGAGCTGGGGGAGGGTGAGCGTCGACTTCTCCGGATAGCCGGGTTCGAACTGCGTGCCCGCGCCCTGGATCACGCCCGAGGCGACCTTTCCGGCGATGAGCGGCTGCGTGTAGTACTGCATCGTCTGGATGACACCCGTCACGACCGCGAACATCACGATCGGTGAGATGTTCGGGAGGGTGACGAACCGGAAGCGCTGCCATGCGGAGGCGCCGTCCAGCTCCGCCGCCTCGTACTGCTCCGTCGGCACGTCGAGCAGCGCGGCCATGAAGATGACCATCAGGTCGCCGACGCCCCACAGGGCCAGCAGGGTCAGGGCCGGCTTGGACCAGGTGGGGTCGTTGAACCAGCCAGGGGCCGGGATGCCGATCTTCTCGAGGATCGAGTTGACCGGTCCGGTACCGGGGTTGAGGAGGAACGCGAACGCCATGGTCGCGGCGACCGGCGGGGCCAGGTAGGGCAGGTAGAAGAGGGTGCGGAAGACCCCCGTGCCCGTCTTGATCTTCGTGATGAGCATGCCGACGCCGAGGCCGAAGACGACCCGGAGCGACACCATCACCAGCACCAGCCACAGGGTGTTGCGCAGTGCGGGCCAGAAGTAGGGGTAGTGCTCGAAGACGTACGTCCAGTTCTTCGTGCCGGTCCACGTCGGCGGTTTGAAGCCGTCGTAGTGCATGAAGGAGAAATAGACCGTGGAGATCAGCGGGTAGGCGAAGAACACCGCGAACCCGATCAGCCAGGGCGACATGAAGGCGGCCGTACGAAGCGCCGACCGGCGGCGCTTCGACGCCAACGTGATGGTGCTCATCGCTACTTCGCCTGCGCGATGTCCGTGTCGATCTGCTTGGCCGTGGCCTCCAGACCGGACTTGAGGTTGGTGACCTTGCCGCTCTCGTAGTCGTATCCGAAGTTCTGGATCGTCGCCAGGTACACACCGCCGTTGATGGAGGCGGGGGACGTCGTCGAATTCGGGTTGGCGGCGATGTCCAGGAAGGTCTTGAACCGCGGGTCGTACTTGAGCTTCGGCGACTTCAGGGCGGCCAGCGTGGACGGCACGTTGTGGATGGCGTTGGAGAAGTTGACCACCGCGTCCGTGTCCGTGGTGATGTACTTGACGAACTCCCAGGCCGCGTTCTGCTTCTTGCTGTTGGCGGCGATTCCGGCGATGGTGCCGGTGATGTAGCCCTTGCCGTACTGCGCGACCTGGTCGTCCGGCACCGGCAGCGGGGCGACGCCGATGTCGAACTTCGTCTTGGCGTCCAGCGCCATGCCGAGCCGCCACTCGCCGTCGAGCTGCATGGCGACCTGGCCGGTCTGGAAGGGGTGCTTGTCGCCCCACTCGTCGCCGAGCGTCGCCCGGTACTTCTCCAGCTTCTGGAATCCGCCGAGTTCGTCGACGAGGTTCTTCTGGAGCGTGAACGCCTCGGTGAACGCCGGGTCCTTCGCGACGTTCGACTTTCCGTCGGCGGTGAAGTACGTCGGCGAGAACTGTGCCTGGTAGTGCTCGGTCGTGGTCTCCCAGCCGTGGTAGTCCGGCATGAAACCGAGCTGCTTGTAGCTGTCGCCCTGGGTGATCGTCAGTTTCTTCGCGTCGGCCGTGAATTCGGTCCACGTCTTCGGCGGGCTGGTGATACCGGCCGCCTTGAACGCCGTCTTGTTGTAGTAGAGGCCGTACGCGTCACCGAGCAGCGGCACCGAGCAGCGGTTGCCGTCGTACTGGGTGTACTCGTTCATCGCCTTCGGGAACGTCGTCGCCGGGTCGATGCCGGACTTCTTGAAGAACGGGTTCAGGTCGACGAGCGCGCCCGAGGAGCAGAACTTGCCCACGTTGTTGGTGGTGAACGACGAGATGACGTCCGGGGCCTTGTCGCCGCCGCTGCGCAGCGCCTGGTTGATCTTGTCGTCCGTCATGTTGCTGACGACGTTGACGTGGATGTTGGGGTGCGCCTTCTCGAAGCCGGCGATCAGCGCGTTGACCGCCTTCACCTCGTTCGGGGCGCTCCAGGCGTGCCAGAAGTTGATGGTGGTGTTCGCGGAGGCGTCGTCGTCGGCTCCGGAGGAGGACTGGCCGGTACAGGCGGTGAGCAGGGCCAGCGAACTGGCGGCCGCGGTCAGGGCAAAAGCCGTCTTTCGGGCAGCGGAGGGTATGGGCATGGCGAGGTCTCCCGGGGCGGGCGGTGTGGGAAGGGAAGGCTGTGCGGGAAGTCGAGGGGCGGAGAGAGGCGGAGAGAGGCGGAGAGGGGCAGAGAGAGGGCAGGGGCTCAGCGCGAGGTGTCGAAGACCTCGTCGCGGGTGGTCGCGAGCGCGCTCTCCAGCGCGCCGCGCAGCACGGGGTGTTCACGGACGTCGCCGACGACGAGCCGTGGCCGGGCGGCCGCCAGCTCCTCCAGTTCGGCCTGGACGAGGGCGCGCAGCACCTCGCCGCCGGCGGTCAGGGCGGTGCCGCTGAGGACGACGAGTTCGGGGTCGAGGACGGAGACGAGGGAGGCGAGACCGGTGGCGAGCCGGGTCGCGTAGGTCCGGAGCAACTGGTGGTAGGGGCCGGTGGCGTGGTCGGCGGCGCGGGCGACGAGTTCGGCGGCCGCCTCGTCGTACGGCCCGTCCGGCAGGTCCTCGATGCCCAGTTCGCGCGCCAGCCGGGGCACGGCCTGCGAACCGGCGAGCTCCTGGTAACCGCCGCTGTTGGCCTTGGTGACCTGGCGGACCAGCGGGGTGCCCGGCACCGGCAGGAAGCCGACCTCGCCGGCACCGCCGGTCCAGCCGCGGTGCAGCCGGCCGCCGAGGACCAGGGCGGCGCCGAGGCCTTCCTGGTTCCACAGCAGCACGAAGTCGCCGTGGCCGCGGGCCGCGCCGAGCCGCTGTTCGGCGATGGCGGCGAGGTTGACGTCGTTCTCGTACTCGACCGGCATGGGCAGCGCGGCGGCGAGGTCGTCGAGCAGTGCGGGGGAGTGCCAGCCGGGCAGGTGCGAGGCGTACCGCAGCCGGCCGGTGTTGGGGTCGAAGGCGCCGGGCGTGCCGACGACGACCCGGTGGACGTCGTCCCGGGCCAGCCCGGCCGCCTTCACGGCGCCGTCCAGGGCGTCGGTGACCTGCCGTACGACGGACTGCGCGGAGCGCCGGCCGGGGGTGGGCAGTTCGTACTCGCCGACGGTACGGCCGGTGATGTCGGCGACGGCGGCCCGGATCCGGCCCGGGTTGACGTCGAGGCCGGCGGCGTGGGCCGCACGCGGATTCACCGAGTACAGCTGGGCGTTGGGGCCCGGCCGGCCCTCGCTGGTGCCGGTCGCCAGCACCAGCCCGGCCGCCTCCAGGCGGGCCAGCAGCTGGGAGGCGGTCGGCTTGGAGAGGCCGGTCAGCTTGCCGATCCGGGTGCGGGACAGCGGGCCGTGCTCCAGCAGCAGGTCCAGTGCGGCGCGGTCGTTCATGGCGCGCAGCACACGCGGGGTGCCCGGCGTACCGGCGGTTCCTGCCATGGGGTTCGACACCTGCCTTTCCAGCCGCTCAGTTTCCCAGTGACACGGACGATCGGTCCACCCGGGTGGACCACCTGAGGCGGCCATCCCTTGATCACTGTTAGGAAAGTTTCCTGTTGGCTGGAAAACGTAAGCCGCCGGAAGGAGAGCGTCAATAGCCCGCCGGGGCGGCAACGCAGTCGTTACCTGGGCTTGGGCATGCGAAGGGCCCGCCCGGAAGATCCGGACGGGCCCCGCTGTGCGCCTGGGGCTCTGTCAGAGCTGGAGGGCCGGCGGGTCCACCTCGACGTAGTCGCCCGTGGCCTTCGCCGCGGCGGTGGTCGTCGTACCGGCGAAGACGAAGCGGTAGTAGCCGCGCTTCGAGGCCTTCACGGTGGTGGACAGCGCGCCGGCGGTGCCGGAGGTGATGCCCTTGACGTTCTGGTACGTGCTGGTGCCCGCGGCGCGGAACTGGAGGACGACCTTCTGCCCCTTGTACCCCGCGTACTTGCCGGTCTCCCAGTTCGCCCGGGTCAGCTTGCCCTTGACGGTGAGCGTCTTGCCCTGGACCGCCGGCTCGGGGGTGGCGTTGACGGTCAGCTTGGCCGCCCGCTGCACCTTGGCCGTGGTCAGGTTGCCCCACATGGCCGCGTCGTACTCGGAGCTGAGGAAGTCGTCCGACGAGGTGCTGTCGAGGTGGGCGTACAGACCCGCGGCCTTCCACGTGGTGGCGTCCGCGGCCTCGAACAGGTACTCCGGGTCGACCGGGATGGTCTCGGAGCAGCTCTCGGTGACCGTGGTGTCCGTGGTGGCGGTCGTCGTGCAGGTGGGCATGACCTCCGGGTCCAGCTCGTTGCCGAGGGACTTCAGCGTGCCGCGGTAGAGCGTCACCGCGGCGAACGTCTTCTTGTTGTCGATGACGAGGTCGGCGGGCCGGGTCAGGGTGTACGTCACCGGCACGTTCACCGTCTTGGTGGTGCCGACGACGATCGCCTTGCCCTTGTTCACGGTCACGTCGGAGAAGACCAGGTTCGGAGTGGCCGCGGAGGCGGCGGGCGCCGCGATGCCGGCCAGGGCCAGGGCACCGGACAGGGCGGTGCCTATGGCGAGCTTTCTCATGTATCCCCACATTCGAGACGGGCCCCCGGGCGACGTCGCGCTCCAGAACAAGGGCCCGTAGTGGGGCGACCATAGATCATCACCGATGCGCGGAGAATGCGCGGGGCCTGTGAAGACCATCTGAATCCGGCCGACGGCCGGATTGTGATCACGGCTGCGTCACGATCTTCGTCCGCGCTGGTCAACGGGGTCCCGCTCACAGTTTCCTGCCCTTTGATCCGGGCATCGACCAGGAGAACGGTGACTCGTATGACCTACCCGAGACGGCTGTTCCTGCGGCTGTCGCTGAGAACCTTCGTCGACTCCGTGCCGGTGATGGTGCCGCCGTGCGTCTTCGCCTTCGTCGACGACGGCCTCGCCTGGTCGACCCTGCGCGAGGTGAGCGCCATACCGGTGGCGATGGCACTGCTCTCCCCGCTGTGGGCGGCCTGGCGGACCCGCTCGCTGGTGCGCGCGGCGCGCGGGCTGGGCATCCCGGTCTCCGAGAACGCCCTCGACCGCACCCAGACGCACACCCTCACCGGCATCCCGCTCTCCCTCGTCCGCACCGAACTGCGCGCGGCCCGGCGGGCGTCCGAGGTCGGCGACGGCAACCCGGTCGGTTTCTCCTGGCGTCCGTTCCGGGGCAAGGCGTCCGCCGACGGTTCGGTCACCTACGACGAGGCCTCGGGGGAGACCCGCGTCGAGCTCCACGCGGGCAAGGGCCTCAGGACCGACACCGCCGTCTTCCACGGTGCCGTCTTCCTCGCGCTCTGCCAGACGGTGCGCACGATCGAGACCGGGAGTACGAAGTGAAGCGGCGGCACATCGGGCTGGGTCTCGCCCTAGTCCTCGCGACGGCGGGCTGCACCACGACGACCGGGAAGGCGGCCGCGACCAGCCCTTCGGCCAAGGCGTCCGCCACCGCCCCCGCCTGCCCCGGCGGCACCTTCCGGTGGGCCGGTGTGACCCGCGAGGAGCGGCTCACCGAGCTCTCCCCGGTCGTGACGGTGAAGGAGGGCGACAGCGGCTGGATCACCTTCCACACCCGGCTCGTCCGCAACGTCGTGCCCAGGGTCGACACCAGCGACGGCAGCGTCTCCGCGCACCGCGTCCTGGCCGCGCTCGCCAAGCACCTCAAGCTGTGGGACGTCGGGGAGTACGCGGCCCCCGGGGAGGACTCGGCCGACCGCAAGCCGGCGCCGCTCAGAATGGGAACCCGCGGGCACGGCGGGCGCTACGTCGACGCCAAGAGCGTGCGGGTCGTCCAGGGCGGCTTCACCGTCGCCTGCCCCGGCCGGAACGTCTACGGCAGCGTCACCACCTGGGTCAACGGCAACACCGACGCCGGCCTGGCCTGCGGCGTCGACCCAGGCGGCGAAGCCTGGGTCAAGGAGGCCTACCGGCTGGCCTGCGGCGGCGGAACTACTTAGCGCCCGACCGCTGCGAGGCGATCGGCGTCGTCGCCGCCACCTGCGGCGAGTCCGAGTTGGAGAACACCGACGGCGCCGCCACCCCGTCCGCCGGGTCCGCGGCCTCGTCCTCCGAAGCCGCGGCCGGGACACCGCCGACGATCCGGATGTCCGCCGCGTCGAACGCCCGCTTGATCCGCCAGCGCAGCTCGCGCTCCACGGTCAGCGCCTTGCCCGGCATGGTCTTGGCGGAGAGCCGGACGACCATCGAGTCGATGAGGACCGAGTCCAGGCCGAGGATCTGGATCGGACCCCACAGGAGCTCGTTCCAGGGCTCCTCCTTGGCCATCTTCTCGGCGACCTCGTCCAGGACGGCCCGCACCTGGTCCAGGTCCTCGCTGGGCCGGACGGTGACGTCGACGCCGGCCGTGGCCCAGCCCTGCGAGAGGTTGCCGATGCGCTTGATCTCGCCGTTGCGGACGTACCAGATCTCACCGTCGGCGCCGCGCAGCTTCGTCACCCGCAGGCCGACCTCGACCACCTCGCCGGAGGCGACCCCGGCGTCGATCGAGTCGCCGACGCCGTACTGGTCCTCCAGGATCATGAACACGCCGGACAGGAAGTCCGTGACCAGGTTCCGGGCGCCGAAACCGATCGCGACACCGGCGACACCGGCGGAGGCCAGCAGCGGGGCCAGGTCGATCTGGAAGCTGCTCAGCACCATCAGCGCGGCCGTGCCGAGGATCAGGAAGCTCGCCACCGACCGCAGCACCGACCCGATCGCCTGCGAGCGCTGCCGCCGCCGCTCGGCGTTGACCAGCAGCCCGCCGAGGGTGGTGCCCTCCGCCGACTCGGCCGTCCGGTTCATCCGGTCGATGAACTTGGTTATCGCCCGCAGCACGACGTTTCTGAGCACCACCGCGATCACCACGACCAGCAGCACCTTCAGCCCGATCGCCAGCCACGTCGACCAGTTCTGCTCGACCCAGCTGGCCGTGTTGGCGGCGCTCTCCTGGGCGTCCTGGAGCGTGGGCACGGTCGTTGTCGACGACTCCGAGGGGGTCGGCGACGGCGACGAACCGGCGGCCAGTAGGACGGCGGGCAAGGACACGGCGGGTACCTCCAGGCGGTGCGGTACTGCCCTCCGGCACGGCGTTCAAGGTCACGTACGGCGTTCAAGGTCACGGAAAGGTCACCGGACGGGCAGGAACACCACACTAACGGGGCATTGTGTGTGGGCCCGGCCGATACGAGAAGGAGAGACCGTCCTCACGCCTGCTTCTCACTTCCGGTCGCTTCCGCCGCACAGGACCGCCTGAACAGGACCGCTTGAAACGGCCCGCTTGAAAAGGGGTGCAACCGGGGGATGAATGCGGTGTGGTCGAAAACACTCCCAGCCCGTTACCGGGAGATGGTGGCGCGTCCACCAGGCAGGAGGGGAGACTGGCCACAGATCGTCCCGGCGCGAGCCACGCGCCGCCGACGCCCAAGGAGGCCCCCGTGCCGCATGTCCTGGTCCTCAACGCGTCGTACGAGCCGCTCGGCGTCGTACCGCTCCGCCGCGCGCTCGTCCTCGTCCTGGAGAACAAGGCTGTCGCCTTGGAGGAATCCGGCGCCTATATGCACAGCGCAACCGTCACAGTCTCCGCACCCAGCGTGGTCCGGCTCAAGCGATTCGTACGGGTTCCCTACCGGGGGCCCGTTCCTCTCACCCGCAGGGCGCTCTTCGCGCGCGACGGGGGCCGGTGCATGTACTGCGGTGGCGTCGCAACCAGCGTCGACCACGTCATCCCGCGCAGCCGCGGGGGTCAGCACGTCTGGGACAACGTGGTGGCGTCCTGCCGCCGCTGCAACCACGTCAAGGCCGACCGCCATCTCTTCGAGATCGGCTGGCGGCTGCGGCACAAACCAGCCCCACCCACCGGCCTGGCCTGGCGCATCATCGGGACCGGCCATAGGGACCCGCGCTGGCTGCCCTACTTGCAGCCGTACGGCGCGGACGACGCTCTGGCCCGGATCGACGGCATCTCCGCCTGACGATCCGGGCCTTCGCATACCCGGGCACGGTGTGCTCCGGCCCCCGGGGGTCCCCCGTACCCCTGGGGGTCCCTCGTGCCCCCGGGATGTCCCGTGCCCCGGGGTGTCCCGTGCCCCACCCGGGGGCCGGACACTCGTCCGGCGGTCACGCGTAGCGCAGCTCCGCCGGGCGCACCGAGCGGCGCAGCAGGGGCAGCGAGGTGGCCGCGGCGAGCAGACAGCACGCGTACACGCCCACCGGGACCAGCAGCGCCGCGTACGGCACGCCCGCGCCGGTCCGCTCCCCGACGAGCGCCGAGTACCAGACCCCGATCCCCATGCCGCCCGCACCCGCCACCGCGACCGCGGGGAGCAGCGGCAGCGCGGTCTCCAGCAGCAGCGCCCGGGCCAGCACCCCGTGCGGCACCCCGACGGCGGTCTGGACCGCCAGGCCCCGGCGCCGGGTGGCCAGGGACTCCGCGGTGCCCACGGCGAGGGCGGCCAGGACGATCGCCAGGGCGACGAGGATCGCGGCGGCCGTCAGATCGAGCCCGTCGGTGTAGTACGACAGGCCCATCCCGAGGTGGCCCTCGCGCTCGGACGCGCGCAGATCGGCGAGCAGCACCTGCCGCACCCCCACGAAGCCCGTTCCGACGACCGTCACGAGCAGCACGGCCGCGTGGGTCCGGGCCGCCGCCCACGGGTCGTCGCGGAGCCGTTCCGCCGCGATCAGCACCGCGGGACTGCCGGTGCGGGCGGCGAGCGCCGAGCCCAGCCGCCCGGACGACCAGCCCGCCAGCCACACCGCCGCGGCGCCCACCAGCAGGCACAGGGCGAAGACCACGAGCGGGCCGACGGCGAGCCCGAACAGGGGGAGCGAGAAGGGGTCGCGCACGAACACGGCCACCACCAGGAACAGCGCGGACACGCCCAGCAGGACGGTCGCCACCAGGAACAGCCGCCCCGGGCCCGCCGGCCGCACCCGCCGTACGACACCCAGCGGCGACGCCACCACGCGGCGCAGCGACAGCACGCTCACCGTCGCGCCGGCCGTCGGCACCAGCAGCGTCACCGCGGCGATCCCGGCCCAGGCCAGGGGAGCGGGGTGGGACCACAGACGGAGCAGGACCGGCAGCGAGACCGCCGTGGCCGCGGCGGAGCCTGCCAGGCAGGCGAGCCCCGACTCCAGCGCCGCGATCCGCCGCACCTGCGCGGCCCCGGCCCCCGCCAGCCGCAGCGCGGCCAGCCGCCGCTCGCGATGCACGGCACCGATCCGCGCGCTCTGCCCGAGGAACCCGTACACCGGAATGAGCAGCATCGTCAGCGCGACGACCACGCCGCCCCGGGTCCCCTGCTCGTCCAGCAGCCCGCCGCCGACCCCGATGTGATGGTGGCCGTCCATCGGCACGAGCACGGCGACCATCGTCCCGAGCCCGGTCGCGAGGGCGGCCCCGGCCGCCGTCAGCACGACCCGCCACCACTCCCGCCGGTCCGACCCCCGGGTCAGCAGCCAGGCGAGCGCCAGATCGGCCCTCACGCGGCCACCTCCGCCGGCAGTACGGCCCCGTCGCCCAGCCGCACCTCGCGGTCCGCGTACGCCGCCACCTGCGCGTCGTGCGTGATCAGCAGGACAGCCGTACCCGACTCGCGGGCCGTGTGCACCAGGGCGGTCATCACCTGCTCGCTCGCCAGCGAGTCCAGCGCCCCCGTCGGCTCGTCAGCGAAGACCACCTTCGGGCCGGTCACCAGCGCCCGTGCCAGGGCGACCCGCTGCGCCTGGCCGCCGCTCATCTCGCCCGGCCGCAACTCCTCCTGTCCGCGCACCCCGAACCGCTCCAGCCACTCGCCGGCCCGCGCCCGGGCCTCGGTGCGGGCCGTTCCGGCCAGCATCAGCGGCAGCGCCACGTTGTCGAGCGCGGTCAGTTCCGGGATCAGCTGCCCGAACTGGAAGACCACGCCGAAGTCGGAGCGCCGCAGCTCGCTCAGCCGCTTCTCCGGCAGCTGGTCGAGCCGCGACCCGTCGTAGGTCACCGCCCCCGCGTCCGGCCGCACGATCCCGGCCAGACAGTGCAGCAGCGTGGACTTGCCACTGCCGCTGGCCCCGGTCACGGCGAGGATCTCGCCGGCGCGCAGCTCGACACAGGCGCCGCGCAGTGCCGCCGTCCTGCCGTGCGCCTTGACGAGGTCCCGGCCCGCCAGAAGCGGCGCCGGGGAGTCCCCCTTGTTGGTCATGCTGCGTCGACCTCCGCGGTCAGAGTGGTCAGCCGGTCCGCCGTGGTGTTCATCCAGCGGAGGTCGGCATCGAGGTGGTTGAGGGCGAAGTCCGCCGAGAGCACGGTCGCCAGATCGGCGCCCCGGGCCGTCTTCACAGCCGTGAGTTCCCGCATCCGCTCCATGTGCGCGGCACGCTGGGCGCGCAGATAGGCGGCCGGATCGCCACCGGCCAGGATCGAGACGACGACCTTCGCGAAGATCTCGTTCGCCACGAAGGGCGCGGGCGGCGCGATCTCCCCGGCCCAGTGCGTCAGTTCACGTGCGCCGTCGTCCGTCGACCGGTACAGCGTCCGCTCCGGCCCCCCGTCGGCGTCGGTCCCCTCGACCTCGGCGAGACCGTCCCGGACCAGGCGCTGCAGGGTCGTGTACACCTGCCCGTAGGCCAGCGGACGGGCCTGCGGAAAGCGTTCGTCGTGGCGCCGCTTGAGGTCGTAGCCATGACTCGGCCCTGCCTCCAACAGCCCCAGAAGGATGTGCCGGGTGCTCATGGAGAGCAGTATGCACTGGATACATGTACTGAGTGAATAGTGCGAGTGAATGATGCCCCCGGAAACTCGCTGCCCCGCCGCCCGCCCCGAAGGCCTGGGCGGAGTTCATCGCGTCGCAGCGCTGATCGCCGTCCGCGGGGAGTGCCCCTGCGGCGACGGGGTAGGCCTGGTCTGACCCGGCATTCGCCGCCGTACCCGACGTCGTGACGAGGAGGCCGCCGTGGCCGCAACGGTGCATCATCCGATCCCGGCCCAGTCCAAACCCCCGGTGGAGACCGCGGAGGAGCCCCACCTGTGCGTGTTGAGCGCCGAGGGCGCCTGCGCGCAGGCCCCGCTGACCAGTGAGCCGCCGCTGCCCGACGCCGAGCCCCTCACCAGCGAACCGCCGCTCGCCGACGCGGCGCCGCTGACCAGCGAGCCGGGGTTGTAGATGAACGAAGCCCTGGACCCGGGGCTGCGCCGGCTCGCGGAGCTGCACGGCGTCGCCACCTCCTACAGTCCCGCCCCGGACCGCACCGTCGCCGCCTCCGCCGGTGCCGTGACCGCCGCCCTGGGCGCCCTGGGCGTCGACGCGAGCACCCCGGACGCCGTCCGCACCGCCCTCGCCGACCGGGAACGGGAACTCGCCGAACGGCTGCTGCCGCCGACGGTCGTCCACTGGGCGGGCACCGGCGAGATCGCCCTCGGCCTGCCCGCCGGCACCCGCCTGGAGGTGCGGACGGAGGACGGGGAGAGCCGGAGCGATGTGGAGGATCTGCCGCTCGGGGTGCATCTGCTGACCGCCGCCGCCCCC
Organism: Streptomyces sp. NPDC058464; assembly: GCF_042721035.1. NCBI lineage: Bacteria > Bacillati > Actinomycetota > Actinomycetes > Kitasatosporales > Streptomycetaceae > Streptomyces > Streptomyces sp. NPDC058464. The sequence continues at coordinate 57,625 of NZ_JBHXMA010000035.1, read as the reverse complement.
GACGGCCGCACCGCCCGCGCCCACCTGGTCGTCGCCCCCGAGCGGCTGCCCACCCCAGCCACCCGCTCGTACGGGATCCTCGTCCAGCTCTACTCGCTCCTGTCCCGCCGTTCCTGGGGCATGGGCGACCTCGGGGACCTCGCCGAGCTGGCCGACTGGGCCGGCCGCACCGCGGGCGCCGGGTTCGTCCAGGTCAACCCGTTGCACGCGGCCGTACCCGGAGCGCCGACCGACCCGTCCCCCTACCGCCCCTCCTCCCGCCGCTTCCCCGACCCGGTCCACCTGCGCCCGGAGGCCGTACCCGAGTACGCCGAGTACGCCGAGTACGCCGAGGACACCGCCACGGGCCCCGGCACCGCCACCGGCGCCGTCACGGGCCGTGCCGCCGTCACGGGCCGTGCGGTCCGTGCCGCCGTCACGGACCGTGCCGAAGCCCTGCGCTCCGCCGTCCTCGACCAGGGCGCCCTCATCGACCGGGACGCCGTGTGGGAGCTGAAGCGGGAGGCGCTGGAGAAGGCCGCCGCCGCACCGCTCGCCCCCGGCCGGCAGGCCGCCTACGACGCCTTCCGCGCCGCGGAGGGGCAGGCCCTGGAGGACCACGCCACCTGGTACGCGCTCGCCGAGCGGCACGGCTCCGACTGGCACCGCTGGCCGGCGGAACTGCGCGACCCCCGCTCACCGGAGACCGCCCGCGCCCGCGCCGAGCTGGCCGACCGGGTCGGCTTCCACTCCCGCCTCGCCTGGCTCACCGTCACCCAGCTCACCGCCGCCCAGCGCGCCGCCCGCGAGGCCGGCATGCCGGTCGGGATCGTGCACGACCTCGCCGTGGGCGTGCACCCGGCGGGCGCCGACGCCTGGGCCCAGCAGGACCACTTCGCCGCCGGGATGTCCGTCGGCGCCCCGCCCGACGCCTTCAACGCCCGCGGTCAGGACTGGGGCCTGCCGCCCTGGCGCCCGGACCGCCTCGCCGCCTCCGGCCACGCCCCGTTCCGCGAACTCCTGCGCGCCCTCTTCCGGTACGCCGGAGCCCTGCGCATCGACCACGTGATGGGCCTGTTCCGGCTGTGGTGGGTGCCGCAGGGCAGCCCGCCCACCGAGGGCACGTACGTCCGCTACGACGCCGAGGCCATGCTGGCCCTGCTGGCCCTGGAGGCGACCCGGGCCGGAGCGGTGGTGATCGGGGAGGACCTCGGCACCGTGGAGCCCGGGGTGCGCGAGACGCTGGAGCGGCACGGGGTGTTCGGCACGTCCGTGCTCTGGTTCGAACGGGACTGGGACGGCGACGGCCGCCCGCTGCCCCCGGCCCGCTGGCGCGCCGACTGCCTCGCCACCGCCACCACCCACGACCTGCCGCCCACCGCGGCCCGCCTCACCGGCGAACACGTCGAACTCCGCGACCGGCTCGGCCTGCTCACCCGCCCGCTGGCGGAGGAGCGGGCCGAAGCGGCGGCCGACACCGCGGAATGGCTGGCCCTGCTGACCCGCCTCGGTCTGCTCGCCGCCGCCGACACCGGCGACGAGGAGGCCGAGATCCGGGCCGTGCACCGCTTCCTGCTCCGCACCCCGGCCCGCATGATCGGCGTCTGGCTCCCGGACACCGTCGGCGACCGCCGCCCCCAGAACCTCCCCGGCACCTGGGACCAGTACCCGAACTGGCGCCTCCCGATCGCCGACGCCAAGGGCCGCCCGGTGACCCTGGAGGAACTGACGGCCTCGGAGCGGGTGCGCGCGCTGTTCCGGACCCTGCACACCGACCGCCCGTCCACGGCGTGAGTACGGGCCGCCGCAGCCCGCCGCAGCCCGCGGCGGCCCGTACAGGTACCCCCGGACGCGCGCCCCCCAAGTCGGCCCGCTAACTTTGGGTTCGTGGACAAGAAGAACGCCCTGCGCGCCGGCGCCCTGGCTGCCGGTACGACGCTGATGATGCTGCTCATGTCGTCGCCCGCCCTCGCGCTCACGCGTGACGACGGTGACGACCCCGGCCCGGGCCTGAGCGTCGTCCAGACGCTGGGCCTCTACGTCCTGACCCCGCTGGTGCTGTTCGCGGTCATCGCCGGTCTGGTGATGGTGCTGGACAAGTCCAAGGTCCGGGTCACCAAGCCGAGCGCGAAGGCCAAGGCGAAGGCCTGACACCCGCTTCCCCCGCTTCTCCACCGAGGGCGCCGGTCGCCTTCCGTACGTACCGCACGTACGGGAGCCGACCTGCGCCCTCGGCGCGTTTCCCGGGGCGGGTCGCTCAGGGGCTCGGCGTGGTCAGATACCGCTGCACGGTCGGTCCGAGCCACGCCTCGATCTCCTCCCGGGCCAGCGCCACGACCGGCGGCAGCCGCACCACGTACCGGGTCAGCGCGAGCCCCATCAGCTGCGCGGCGCACAGCCCGGCCCGCGTCGCCACCTGCTCGGGGTCCGGGCACACCCGCCGAGCCACCGGCACCACCTGGTCCCGGAAGATGCCCTGGAGGCGCTCGGCCCCCGCCTTGTTGGTGACGGCGACCCGCAGCACCGCGGTGAGCTCCTCGTTCGCCTCCCAGATGTCAAGGAAGTGCCCCACCAGCGCCCGCCCGACCTCGGTGGGCGGCACCTGGGACACGTCGGCCATCCGCAGGTCGAGCGTGACGGCGGCCGCGAAGAGGCCGTCCTTGCTGCCGAAGTAGCGCATGACCATCGAGGGGTCGATGTGGGCGTCCTTGGCGATGGCGCGGATGGTGGCGCGCTCGTAGCCGTCGGCGGCGAAGCGCTCGCGGGCGGCGGCCAGGATGGCGGAGCGGCTGGCGTCGGAGCGGCGCGCCGCCGGGCCGCTCGCGGAATCCGTGCTTCTACTGGGGGTGCCGGTCATGCCAACGAGCGTAGGCCAACGAACGTGGGCCAACAAGTGTGGGCCAACAAGTGTTGACCGCGGAATGGGTCCGGCCTAGGCTTGTCAACAAGCGTTGGCCAACATCCGTTGGCAAACGAGCGCAGGTATCCAGGAGGCCCCCATGAACGGCACGACTGGCACCCCGGGAACCACCGGCCCGGCTCCCGCCCTGGGCTCCGGAACCTCCCGTGTGATCGTCGTCGGCTCCGGCCCCACCGGCCTTCTCCTGGCCGGTGACCTCGCCGCCGCCGGCGTCCCGGTCACCCTCCTCGAAAAGCGCCCCCACAAGATCAGCAACCTCTCCCGCGCCTTCGCCCTGCACGCCCGCGCCCTGGAGCAGCTCGACGCGCGGGGCCTCGCCGACGAACTCGAAGCCGTCGGCGAGCCCCTGGCCCGGCTCAACCTCTTCGACGGCCTCACCCTCGACCTCGGCACCCTGCCCTCCCGTTTCCGGCATGTCCTCGTCCTCCCGCAGTACGAGATCGAGAAGGTGCTGGAGCGCCGGGCGGCCGAGGCGGGCGTCGACTTCCGCCACGAGTCCGAGGTGACCGGACTGACCCAGGACGCGGACGGGGTCACCGTGCACGTCAGGGGCGGCGCGGACCTGCGCGCCGCGTACGTGGTCGGCGCCGACGGGATGCGCAGTGCCGTGCGGGAGGCGGTCGGGCTGCCGTTCCCGGGGCGGTCGGCGATCCGGTCCGTCGTCCTCGCCGACGTGCTGCTCGCCGAGAAGCCCGCGACCCTGCTGACGGCCGCCGCGGTCGGCGACGCGTTCGCGTTCCTGGCGCCCTTCGGCGACGGCTACTACCGCGTCATCTGCTGGCACCGCGGCCGCGACGTCCCCGACCACGAGCCGGTCGGCCTCGACGAGGTCAGGGAGATCACCCGGCTGGCCCTCGGCAAGGACTACGGGATGCACGACGCCCGCTGGATGTCCCGCTTCCACAGCGACGAACGCCAGGTGCCCAGCTACCGGGTCGGCCGGGTCTTCCTGGCCGGCGACGCGGCGCACGTGCACACCCCGGCCGGCGGCCAGGGCATGAACACCGGCCTGCAGGACGCGGCCAACCTGAGCTGGAAGCTCGCCGCCGTACTGCACGGTCACGCGGACCCCGGTCTGCTCGACACCTACCAGGGCGAACGCCACCCGGTCGGCAGGTCGGTCCTGCGCAGCAGCGGCGCCATCGTCCGCCTCGCGATGGCCAAGGGCCCCCTGCTGGCGGCGCGGAGCGTGCTCATCCGCGCGCTGGGCCACGCCGGCCCGGTCCGCCGCAGGATCGTCGGCCAGATCACCGGCATCGGCTACCGCTACCCCGCGCCGCGGGGCGCCCACCGTCTCACCGGCACCCGGGCCCCCGACCTCGCCCTGGCCGGCGGCGGCCGCCTGTACGAGGCCCTGCGCGGCGGCCGGTTCGTCCTGGTCACCCCGGATCCGGACCCGGACCCGGGCCGGGGCCCGCGGTACGGCGACGACCGGCTGGCCGTGGCGCGGTGGCGGAGCGGCCGTCGTACGACCGTTCTGGTGCGCCCCGACGGATACGTGGCCTGGGCGGGCGAGGACGCCCGGGCGCCGGAGATCGAGCAGGCGCTGGCCGCCCATCTCGGGTGACCGGTTCAGGAGAGAGAGAAGTCGGCGGCCTTGGTGTCGAGGGTGGTGTGGCCGTCCTTGGCCGTGGCGAGTACGGCGATGTGCCAGGTGCCGTGCGTGGAGGAAGCGACGTCGGCGGCGGACACCGCGTCCTTGTAGACGCAGCGGACGGTGTGGCCGCCGGCCGGGGTGCAGGTCGCCGACTCCACCGAGGCCATGTCCTTGGCGGTCAGCGGCTTCGTCGCGAACTCGGACTTCTCCGGCCAGGCCAGCACCTTCAGGTTCTTGACGCCGGAGGGCGCGGTGACCTCGGTGGTGAAGGAGAGCGAGCCGTCCCGGGTGCCGTCGGGGGCGGTGTAGTGGACGGTGCTGTGCGCGAGGGCGGGCGACGGCTCCTGGTCGCCGGCGTAGGCGAGGGCGAAGGCCCCGGCCCCTCCGAGCACGACGACACCGGCGACCACGGACAGGGCGATACGACGGGACATGGCGAGTTCTCCGTAACTGGCTCAGGCCGGCTCGGAACTGTCCGAGCCGAAGGGACCCGGCGCTCTCTCCCGCGCCGTTGCGTCGATCCTCGCAACGCGCAGCCGCCCCGGGCGTGAGCACGGATACTCAACTCGTCCTGGGTGATAGGTACTTCGTGAGTGAGGTGGGGCGCCCGGCGCAGATCGCGCCGGGCGCCCCACCGCCCCGCCGTCGTACCGCCTACTCGGCGGCCGCGTCCGCCGCCTGGGCCTTCAGGGCGCGCTCGACGCCCGCGCGGGACTCCGAGACGAGCCGGGCCAGGGCCGCGTTCGGCTGGGCCGTGGCCAGCCAGGTGTCCGTCTTGGCCAGGGTCTCCTGGGAGACCTGCAGGGACGGGTAGAGGCCGATCGCGATCTGCTGGGCGATCTCGTGCGAGCGGGAGTCCCACACCGACTTCAGGATCTCGAAGTACCTGTCGGTGTAGGGCGCCAGCAGCTCACGCTGGTCGGTCTGGACGAAGCCGCCGATCACCGCCTCCTGCACGGCGTTCGGCAGCTTGTCGGAGTCGATGACCGACGCCCATGCCTCCGCCTTCGCCTCCTCGGTCGGGCGGGCCGCGCGGGCGGTGGCCGCGTGCCGTTCACCCGCGGCCGTCCTGTCCCGCTGGTACTCGCCCGCGATCTCCGCCTCGTCGAAGCGGCCGACCGCGGCCAGCCGCTCCACGAACGCCCAGCGCAGTTCGGTGTCGACGGCCAGGCCCTCGATGGTGTGGGTGCCGTCCAGCAGGCTCTCCAGGAGGTCCAGCTGCTCCGGTGTGCGGGCGGTGGCCGCGAAGGCGCGCGCCCAGGCCAGCTGGTGGTCGCTCGCCGGCGCGGCGGACCGCAGGTGGGCCAGCGTCGCGTCGGTCCAGCGGGTGAGCAGGGCCTCACGGGCGGCCGGGTCGGCGTACAGCTCGACGGCCAGCTTCACCTGGCGGTGCAGGGACTGGACGACACCGATGTCCGACTCCTTGCCGATGCCGGACAGCACGAGGGACAGGTACTCGCGGGTGGGGAGTTCCGCGTCCCGGGTCATGTCCCAGGCGGACGCCCAGCACAGGGCGCGCGGCAGCGAGGACTCGAAGTCGCCGAGGTGCTCGGTGACGAAGCGCAGCGACTGCTCGTCGAGGCGGACCTTGGCGTACGACAGGTCGTCGTCGTTGAGCAGGAACACCGCCGGGCGGGTGCGGCCGGTCAGCTGCGGTACGGCGGTCAGCTCGCCGTCCACGTCCAGCTCGATCCGGTCGGTGCGCACCAGCTTGCCGCTCGCCTCGTCGAGGTCGTACAGGCCGACCGCGATCCGGTGCGGGCGCAGCGTCGGCTCGCCCTTGGCGCCGGCCGGCAGCGCCGGGGCCTCCTGGCGGATGGCGAAGGAGGTGACGACACCGTCGGCGTCCGTCTCCACCTCCGGGCGCAGGATGTTGATACCGGCCGTCTGCAGCCACTTCTGCGACCAGGTGCTCAGGTCGCGCCCGGAGGTCTCCTCCAGGGCGCCCAGCAGGTCGGACAGGCGCGTGTTGCCGTACGCGTGCCGCTTGAAGTACGCCTGCACGCCCTTGAAGAACTCGTCCATGCCGACGTACGCGACGAGCTGCTTCAGGACGGACGCGCCCTTGGCGTAGGTGATGCCGTCGAAGTTGACGAGCACGTCGTCCAGGTCGCGGATCTCGGCCATGATCGGGTGCGTGGAGGGCAGCTGGTCCTGCCGGTACGCCCAGGTCTTCATGGAGTTGGCGAACGTTGTCCACGAGTGCGGCCAGCGCGACCCGGGGGCGTACGCCTGGCAGGCGATGGAGGTGTAGGTGGCGAACGACTCGTTCAGCCACAGGTCGTTCCACCACTCCATGGTGACCAGGTCGCCGAACCACATGTGGGCCAGCTCGTGCAGGATGGTCTCGGCGCGCGTCTCGTACGCCGCGTCGGTCACCTTGGACCGGAAGACGTACTGGTCGCGGATGGTCACCGCGCCCGCGTTCTCCATCGCGCCCGCGTTGAACTCCGGCACGAACAGCTGGTCGTACTTGGTGAACGGGTACGCGTAGTCGAACTTCTCCTGGAACCAGTCGAAGCCCTGCCGGGTCACCTCGAAGATCGCGTCCGAGTCGAGGAACTCGGCGAGCGAGGGACGGCAGTAGATGCCCAGCGGGACGCTCTGGCCGTCCTTCTCGTACACGCTGTGCACCGAGTGGTAGGGGCCGACGATCAGGGCGGTGATGTACGACGAGATGCGGGGCGTCGGCTCGAAGACCCAGACGTCGTCCTTGGGCTCGGGCGTCGGCGAGTTCGAGATCACCGTCCAGCCGGTCGGCGCCTTCACGGTGAACTGGAAGGTCGCCTTCAGGTCCGGCTGCTCGAAGGAGGCGAAGACCCGGCGGGCGTCCGGCACCTCGAACTGGGTGTAGAGGTAGGCCTGCTCGTCGACGGGGTCGACGAACCGGTGCAGGCCCTCACCCGTGTTCGTGTACGCGCAGTCCGCGACGACACGGAGGACGTTAGGGCCCTCCAGCAGGCCGGGCAGCGCGATCCGGGAGTCGGCGAAGACCTCGGCGGGGTCCAGCGGATCACCGTTCAGGGTGACCTCGTGGACCGCCGGGGCCACCAGGTCGACGAAGGATTCGGCGCCGGGTTCGGCGACGTCGAAGCGCACCGTGGTCACGGACCGGTAGGTACCGCCCTCCTGCGCGCCGGAGAGGTCGAGATCGATCTCGTACGAGTCAACGGTGAGCAGCTTCGCCCGCTGCTGTGCCTCTTCGCGAGTCAGGTTTGTGCCAGGCACGCGGTCATCTCCTCGTTATGTGTGGGTTGCGCCATCCTTCCACGGGAGCAGGGACGAGGGCGACGAGGGAAAACCCCAGAGATCGCGCGGTCGGAGGCCCCGGGCCGCCTCAGACGGCCGTCGTGCCCCCGTCGACCGGGACGGCCGCGCCGGTGACGAAGGAGGACCGGTCGCTGCACAGCCAGAGCGCCGCCTGGGCCACCTCGGCGGGGTCGGCCATCCGCTTCTGCAGCGTCTCCTGCTCGAACTGCCTGCCCAGCTCGGGCAGCTCACGGACGACCCGGTCCATCATCTCGGTGAGCGTGCTGCCCACCACCAGCGCGTTGACGCGGATGCCGCGCTTCCCGTACTCGGCCGCGGCGGCCCGGGTGAGCCCGAGGACGGCGTGCTTGGCGGCCACGTACGCGGCCGAGGCCCCGGTGGCCCGCTGCCCCGCGACGCTGGAGGTGTTGACGATCGTGCCGCCGCCGTCGCGGAGCATCACGGGGACCTGGGAGCGCAGGCAGTTCCAGACGCCGCGCACGTTGACGTCCATGGTCCGCTCGTAGACGTCCTGGCCGGTCTCGTGCAGGTCGGTGCCGGCGGTGCCGAACCCGGCGTTGTTGAAGGCGCAGTCGAGCCGGCCGAAGGCGTCGACGGCCGTGCGCACGACCCGCTCGACGTCGTCGGCGGAGGCGACGTCCCCCGGTACGGCGAGGGCCCGCCCGCCTGAGCCACGGATCTCCTCGACGAGCGACTCCAGCCGCTCCGCCCGCCGGGCGGTGACCACGACCGCGGCCCCCTCACGGGCGAAGAGCCGGGCAGCGGCGGCCCCGATCCCGCTGGAGGCCCCGGTGATCATGGCGACCTTGCCGTCGAGGACAAGCGACCTGTCACACGACGGCCGACTGTTGCTCACGGTGTCGGGCTCCCCTTCGATGACGAACCTGCTACAACGCGCCCGAAGGGGCGCGGGGAACTGCGCGACCGGCCAGGACGGCGCCGCACTCGCCCGACGGCAGAACGCGGCACCCCCTGAGGCGCGCACGGCCCCCTACTCGGCCGACAGCTCCGCCGCCACCAGCTCCGCGATCTGCACGGCGTTCAGCGCGGCCCCCTTGCGGAGGTTGTCGTTGGAGACGAAGAGCGCGAGGCCGTTCTCCACCGTCTCGTCGCGGCGGATCCGGCCGACGTACGACGGGTCCCGGCCGGCCGCCTGCAGCGGGGTGGGGATGTCGGACAGTTCGACGCCGGGCGCGCCGGCGAGCAGCTCGGTCGCGCGCTCCGGGGAGATCGGGCGGGCGAACCGGGCGTTGACCTGGAGGGAGTGCCCGGAGAACACCGGGACGCGGACACAGGTGCCGGAGACCTTGAGGTCGGGAAGCTCCAGGATCTTGCGGGACTCGTTGCGCAGCTTCTGCTCCTCGTCGGTCTCGTTCAGACCGTCGTCGACGAGGTTGCCGGCGAAGGGCAGGACGTTGAAGGCGATGGGCCGCTTGTAGACCTGCGGCTCCGGGAAGTCGACCGCCGCGCCGTCGTGGGTGAGCTTGTCCGCGTCGGCGGCGACCTTCTGCACCTGCCCGTGCAGCTCCGCCACGCCCGCGACACCGGAGCCGGACACCGCCTGGTAGGTGGTGGCGACCAGCGCCTCCAGGCCCGCCTCCGCGTCCAGCACCTTCAGGACCGGCATCGCGGCCATCGTGGTGCAGTTCGGGTTGGCGATGATGCCCTTCGGGCGGTTCGCGATCGCGTGCGGGTTCACCTCGGAGACGACCAGCGGGACCTCGGGGTCCTTGCGCCAGGCGGAGGAGTTGTCGATCACGACGGCACCCTGCGCGGCGACCTTCTCCGCGAGCGCCTTCGAGGTGGCCCCGCCCGCCGAGAACAGCACGATGTCCAGGCCGGTGTAGTCGGCGGTCGCCGCGTCCTCCACCGGTACACCGTCGAGCACGGTCCCGGCCGAGCGGGCCGAGGCGAACAGGCGCAGCTGGGTGACGGGGAAGTTCCGCTCCGCGAGGATCCTGCGCATGACCGTGCCGACCTGACCGGTGGCTCCGACGATTCCGACCCTCACGGCGACTCCCTCTGCATACGTTGACCTGTGTCTGCGGCCTTTCCATCATGCGGCCGACCCGGGTCCACCTGTCCAATTCTTTGCCCGCCATGCCCACCGACTGGACCAGCCGCCCCGTGGAACTCCCGCCCGCACCCACGCTGAGCTGCAGAAATTACCTCCACTTGGCCGTCGTGCCGCAAGCTGTGCTGCGCCGCGCGCCGGTGTGACGTACGCCTCGGAGAAGATTTCCGGGAATCCGGCCGAACGTTTCCGGGGGCTGCGGCGTCGTAGGAGAAACGCGGTGAGGGGGTGGGTTGTGCTGCGCAGAAAGGCCCGCCGCGCCCAGGGGGACCAGCACGGTGACCCTCTGGACGCGGACCAGGAGCGCCGGGTGCGTGCGGTGCTCGCGCTGGGCGGCGTACCGCAGGCGGACCTGCTGGACGGGGTACAGCAGGTACGCCTGCGGTTGCTGGAGCGGGCGGCCGGCGGCCAGGAGGCGCCGCGGGACGTGTCGGCGTGGGCGGCGGTCGTCGCCTCCCACCTCGCCATGGACTGGCACCGCGCCAAGCGCCGCCAGGAACGGCTCGGCGAACGGCTCGCCTCCCTCCGCCAGCCCGACCACGCCGTGGGCGAGGACACCCGGCTGCTCTCCGTCGCCGTCGCCCGCGGTCTGGACGAACTTCCGGACTCCCAGCGCCAGATCCTCGTCCTGCGTTTCTACGCCGACCTGCCGGTCCGCGGGATAGCCGAGGAACTGGGCATCCCCGAGGGCACGGTCAAGAGCCGCCTGCACACGGCGGTACGGGCCCTGCGCGCCCGCCTGCACGAGGACGAGGTGGTGTGAGCATGACCGCCGAACACGACGACCACGACGCCCGCGACGCCCGCGAGCGGTACGACGGCCGGGGCGAGGAGGAGACCGACGCCCTGTTCGCCGTCCTCATGGACGAGCCGCTCTCCGACGAGCGGCGCGCCGACCCCGCCTTCATGGCCGAGCACCGCGCCGCCACCGCCGACCTGGCGCTGCTGCGCGAACAGCTCGGGATCATCGGCGACACCCTTGCCGAGCCACCGGCCGCCACGCCCCGGCCTCACCCCCGGCCGGCCCGGCGCCGCCGCCCCTGGCAGCACCCCGGCGTCCGGGCCCTCGGGTTCGCCGGTGCCCTCGCGGCCGCGTTCGCCGGGGCCGTGTTCGGCATCGGCTGGCTCGCGGCCAACGGCGGTTCGAGCGCCATGTCGAGCGGTGCCAGTTCCGACAAGGCCGACAGCAGCGCGTCGGGCACGGCCGGCCAGGGCGGCAAGGAGCAGGCCGCCGGCCCCGGCTACCTCGCCTGCGCCCGGCTCGTCGTCGAGGGCACGGTCACCGGGGTGCGGCAGGTCGCGGACTCCGGCACGGAGCGCGTCACCCTGCACGTCACCCACGCCTACAAACCGGCGAAGACCGCCGAGGAGGTGGAGTTCCTCTTCGAGGACGGCACGGACGCCCGGGTCCGCACGGGCGCCCGCCTGCTGGTCGGCATCACGGCCGGGCAGCAGGTGCCCGACCGGTACGCGGTCGGGGAGTCGGAGATCGCCCGGGAGCGGTCCTGGATCGTCCGGGACCTGCCCGAGTCGCGCACCCTGACCTGCCGGAAGTGAACCTGCGGGAAGGGAACCTGCGGGAAGTGAACCTGCCGGAAGGGAAAGCGAAGGGGCGGGCGCCCCGCAGGACGCCCGCCCCCCCAGCACCGCAGTCGCCTACGGCGTGACCTTCTCGATCTTCACGCTGCCGGTGCCGGCGGCCGTGCCGTGCGCGTTGACCAGCTGGACCTGCCCGAAGAACTCACGTCCCTCGGGGGCCGCCGCGGCCGCCGTGACCTGGCCGGTCACCGTGGCCGAGGCACCCGTGCCGAGCTTGACCGGCGTGGCCCCGTCGACGGTGACGGAACCGAGCGCGGGGGAGAAGAACACGTCCCGGTAGTCGTAGTCGGTGGAGCCGGCCGGGACCGAGTAGCCCACGACCTCGATCGTGTAGGTCCCGGCGGCCGGCGAGGCGATGGAGACGGCCTCCTCCGAGTCGCCGTCGGCGGACTGCGCGACCTGCGTGCCGGACGCGTCGTACACGGTCAGGTCCAGGTCGGCCGAGGCGTCCGACACGTTGCCGATCGCCACGTCCAGCGAGGTCGCGCCCGCCGGCACGGTCACCGTCGTCGTCTGGGTCTCGCCCTCCTTGATGGCCGGGCGGGTGGTCTTCGAGGAGCCGAGCGGGCCGCCGGTCAGCTTGCCGTCGAGGGCGGCGAACTCGTTGGTCACCTTCCAGGAGGCGGTGACCGGGGTGCCGACCTTGGCCTCCGGGACGGTCACCGTCTCCGGGTCGAAGGCCGCGCCGAGCACAGTGACGTCCAGCCGGTAGGGGTTGTCGAGCAGCGGCGAGGTGCGGCGCGACTCGACCTCGATCTCCCAGACCCCGGCCTGCGGGTCGGCGTACGAACGCACGTCGGGCTTGCAGCCGTTGCCGTCCAGGTAGTTGTTGTAGCAGTACGGGGTGCCGGTGTTCTCGACCGGGACGCCGTACGGGTGGATGGCGATGAACCGCGTCTGGCTCTTGTCGGCGAGCCCGCTCATCGCGACCTCGAGGGTCCTGGCACCCTCCGGCACGGTCACGAAGTACGACGTGGAGCTGTTGCGCTGCACCGAACTCGACGCCGAGTAGGTGTAGTCGACGGGGGACGACACCACGACGGTCGTCAGGATCTGCTTGTCGACGCCCTCGGTACGCGGGTCGTCGACCTCCAGGATCGCGGACTTGATGCCCGAACTCCTCGGCTTCGCCTGCACCTTGACCGTCACCGGCTGGTTCAGCGGCAGCGTCACCTCGTCGGACCCGAGGATCTTGAAGGTGTGCCCGGCGTTGTTCTCGAAGCGCAGCTCGTGCCGGATCGCCTTGTCCGCGCCGGAGGTGCGGGTGATGGTGACGTCGTACGTCTTCTTCTGCCGGACCTTGAGGCCGCCCTCGCGGTCGTAGAGCCCGGTGCCGTAGCCCGGGGTCTTCAGGGCGGAGTCGATCGCGGTGTCGACGGGCGCCTTGACGGTGTAGTCAGAAGGCACAGCGTCGTGCGCGGTGGCGTGGTCGCGGATGGACTCCCACGCGTCGACGATGTCGATCCGGCCCGCGCCCTCCTCGTACGCCTGGACGCCCTTGATGTGGTGGGCGGTCGACGTCAGCGCGGTGCGCAGGTCGGCGGGGGAGAGGGCGATGCCCTTCTCCTTGGCCGCGCTCAGCAGCAGCGCGCTCGCGCCCGCCGCCTGCGGGGAGGCCATCGAGGTGCCCTGGAGCATGGAGTAGCCGGCCGGCAGCGAGTAGCCCGCCTCGGCGACCGGGGCGCCCGGCAGCCAGGTCTGGGTGGTGTTGATCGCGGCGCCCGGGGCGACCAGGGTCGGCGTGAAGCCGCCGTCCTCGCGCGGGCCGCGCGAGGAGAAGGGGAGCAGCTGGTACTTGGTGGTCACCTGGGAGCCGTAGTTGGCCGCCCAGGTCTCCCTGGAGATGGCCGCGCCGACCGAGATCACCTTGTCGGCCAGGCCGGGGTCGCCGATGGTGTTCGCACCCGGGCCGGAGTTCCCGGCCGAGATCACGAGCTGCACGCCGTAGGTGTCGATGAGCCGCGTGTACAGCTCGGCGCGGGCGTTGTTGCCGTCGTTCAGCGCCGGGAGGCCGCCGATCGACATGTTGACGATGTCGACGCCCCGGTTGGTGACCAGGTCGATCATGCCCTCGGTGAGGGCGACGTTGGTGCAGCCGCCGGTCCAGGTGCAGGCCCGGGAGGAGACGATCTTCGCTCCCGGGGCCGCGCCGTTCATCTTGCCGCCGAACAGGCCGTTGGCGGCGGTGATGCCGGCGACGTGGGTGCCGTGCTCGGACTCGATGACGCCGATGTTGACGTAGTCGGCCTTCGCGCCGGACGCGTTGTAGACGACGTCCTTGCGGATCTCGACCACGAACGGGATGCGCTCGACGACGTCCGTGGCCGGGTCGTCCGTGCCGAAGTAGCCGATCTGGTAGCCGTCCTTGTACGGCTTCATCGGCACGTCGTCGGTGAAGTCCAGGTTGTCGTTGCTGTCGACGCGCACGGTGCCGGAGGCCGGGTCGTACAGCACACCCCAGGCGTCGGTCGTGTCGCCGTCGCGGTTCAGGTCGCCCTTCATGTCGCCACCGGCGGTGGCCGACTCGTACATGTAGTTGAACTTGTACGAACCCGCGGGCGCCTTGAACGTCTCGGTGCCCTGGCTCGCCGTGGTGATGGAGAACGCCGGGCCGGCGGCCGCGACGGTCATCCGCCGCCAGGTGCCGTCGCCGTCGTTGACCGGGTCGGTCGAGGTCACCCAGTCGACGATCTTCCGCTCGCCGGTGGTGGTCTTCTGCAGCGCCGGGTGGCCGAGGTCCACGCCGGAGTCCAGGATGCCGATGGTGATGCCCCGGCCGTCCGCCTTCGGGTGCTCCTTGACGAAGTCGACGGCGCCCGTCTCGAAGGCGGGGTTGTAGGGGTTCGCGGCGGGGGTGTTCTTGTTCGGCGCCGAGTAAGTGGTCTTGGCCGTCTTGGCGTTGGAACTGCTCCCGCTCGCCGTCGGGTCGTCGAGCTGGATCTCCTGGCGCAGGTCGATCGCGTGCACCGAGGACAGCTTCGCGGCGGCCGCGATCGCCGAGTCCGCCCGCCCGGTGGGGACGGTGGCCCGGACGTAACCGAGCTTGTCGTACGTACGGCCCACCAGGCCGCCCTTGACCGCGTCCAGCTCCTCGGCGACCTGCTCGGTCTGCCCCGGCGCGGTCGCGATCATCATCGTGACGTTCTTGGTGCCGTCGGACTTGGCCTCGGCGAGCAGGGCCGCGTCGTCCGAACCGAGCTTGTCGTGGGCGGACTTGACGCCGGGGTCGGCGGCGGTGGCGGCGGTGGCCGGGGCCGCGGCGGCCAGGGGCAGCGGCCCGGCGGCGGAGAGCGCGGCCACGACACCGACGGCGAGGGCCAACCGGCCCAGGCGTCTGTGGCCCGGTATCGGGTCGTGCTGGGGGGTGAGGGTCATCTGCATCCCTTGTAGGTAAAGGAACGAGCGTGGAGCGGCTGGACATGGTCATGTCCGGCGCGTAGGCGCACAGCTTTACCCAAGGGAACGGTCTTTTGGGAACGTTGACCGAATCGATATGAACGTATGGGGAAAACCCCCTATCTGTGTCCTTGCTGTGGGAGGAAATCCGTTGGCCGCCGCCCGCCCGGGGCCCTACCGTTCCGACGTGCGAGAGAAGCTCAGGGTGGCGGCCTACGCCGTGTGTGTCCGTGACGGTCAGGTCCTGCTCGCCCGGTCACCGGCCGACGACGGCACACCCGAGTGGGTCCTGCCGGGCGGCGGCATGGAGCACGGCGAGGACCCGTACGACACGGTCCGCCGCGAGCTCATGGAGGAGACCGGCTACCGCATCGAGGTGACCGGGCTGCTCGGCATCGACTCCTTCCGGCAGCGCTTCGCCCGCGGGACCCTGCTGTCCCGCACGACCGACCACCACGGCGTGCGGATCATCTACACCGGCGAGGTCGTCGGCGGCGAACTGCGCAACGAGGTCGACGGCTCCACCGACATGGCCGCCTGGCACGACCTGGACGCCGTGCCGGACCTGAGGCACATCCGGCTGGTCGACGTCGCCCTGCGGCTGTGGCGGCAGAAGCCGGCGGCCGGGCGGTTTGCGGAAGAGCAGTCGTAAGGGCCGGAGACCCTCCCCTACCCCGGCAGATGAACGCGGAGTGACCGGCCCCCGGACGCCCGCAATCCGCTCCATGGCCGGTCCCCACCTCGCCTGATCCACGTACGGTGATCGGCGCTGCGCGTTGCCGCCGCGTTCACGCGCAGGTCATCCCCGGTGCCAACGATCCAAAGTGAGCGGGAAGTTCGCGGAAGCGATCGCCCGTGACCACTGCCGACGCGTTCGTACTCGGGGAGATCGCGCCATGTCGCGCATACGCTCTGTCGCCACCTCCGCGGCCCTCAAGGGCCGCGAGGCACTGGAGATCAACCGCCGTACCGTGCTCGCCGCCGCCGGAGCCGTCTCGCTCTCCGCAGGCGTCGGACTGGCCCTGCGCCCCACCGGCAGCGAGGCCGCCCCCGCCACTCCCGCCGCCCCCGCCGTGGCCGAGGAGCAGCAGCCGGTCGCCGAGGGCCGCCAGGCCGCCGCGGCCCCCCTCGCCCCCTACACCAAGGGCACCACCCTCGCCTCCGTCGCCGCGCCCCGGAACAGCTCCGGCTTCCGGCGGCTCGGCGACGGCGCCGGCTGGTCGCGCGTGGTGCGCTCCGACCTGGCCGCCGCCAAGTCCGGCCGCGCGGGCCGCCGTACCGCGCTCGCCGCGTTCGTGCAGTTCACCGACCTGCACCTGATGGACGTCCAGCACCCGCTGCGCCTGGAGTTCCTGCGCGCCCACGACCCGCACGCCTGGCGCCCGCACGAGGCGCTCACCGTGCCCGGCGCCATCTCGCTCGTCGAGCGGGTCAACGCGCTGCGCGGCGCCCCGGTCACCGGCTCGCCGCTGCACTTCGTGATGACGACCGGCGACAACACCGACAACAACGCCCACTCCGAACTGGAGTGGTTCATGAAGGTGATGAGCGGCGGCCGGATCACCCCCAACACCGGTGACCCCAAGCACTACGAGGGCGTCCAGAACAGCGGCCTCAAGCTGTACTGGCAGGCCGCCTCCACCGTCCGCGACGGCGACAAGGCGCTCGGCTTCCCGCACCTCGCCGGCTATCTGGCCGCCGCGATCCGCGAGGTGAAGAGCCCCGGCCTGAACCTGCCCTGGTACTCCACGGTCGGCAACCACGACGCCCTGCCGCTCGGCTGCTTCGGCTCGCACGCCGACCCCTGGCTCGCCGCGGCCGCGATCGGCGGCAAGAAGCTGATGACGGTGACCGACGCCGAGGCCAAGAAGCTCCAGGACTCCATCCGCGCCGCCAAGGACCCCAAGGGCAGCGGCTACCGCGACTTCCTGAAGGCGCACGCCCGGTCGATGCGCTCGGTCACCGCCGACGAGAAGCGGGCCCCGTACACCTCCGCGGACTACCTCAAGGCCCACCTGGACCCGGCCTACCAGGGCTTCGGCCCGGTCGGCCACGGCTACTCCAGCGCCAACGTGGCCGCGGGCACCCAGTACTACGCCTTCCGTATCTCCGACGACGTCATCGGCATCAGCCTCGACACGACGGACGCGGGCGGCCACTACGACGGATCGATCGGAACGGCCCAACTGGCCTGGCTGGAGCAGACCCTGAAGGAGAACAAGGACTCCTACGCGGTCGTCTTCAGCCACCACACCAGCCAGACGATGACCAACACCCGCCCCGACCCGGCCCACCCGAGCGACGGCCGCCACACGGGCGCCGAGCTGGTCACCCTGCTCAACCGCCACGCCAACGTGCTGGCCTGGGTGAACGGTCACATCCACCGCAACCTCATCACCCCGCACAAGGCCTCGAACGGCAACACCTTCTGGGAGATCACCACCGCCTCGCACGTCGACTACCCCCAGCTCGCCCGGGTCGTCGAGCTGGCGAACAACAAGGACGGCACGATCTCCCTCTTCACCACCCTGATCGAGTCGGCCGCCCCGCACCGCACGGACTTCTCCGACCTCTCCCAGACCGGCCTCGCCGCCCTCTACCGCGAACTGGCCTTCAACGCCCCCGGTTCCAGCAAGGTCCTGGGCGGCAACCCGACGGACCGGAACACGGAACTGGTCCTCAAGAAGGGCTGAAAATCGGTCAACCGGCCCAAGCCGGGCAACCTCGCCGATCAGGACGGTGTCCCTCCCCCCGACCGAGTACGACGACTCCACTGGGGGAGAGACATGTCCGTACGTACGACGCTGGTGGCCGCCACCGCCCTGGCCCTGTCGGCAGCGCTCGCGGGACCGGCGCCGGCGGCCCCGGCCGGGCCGGCCCCGGCCGGGCCGGCGCCGACGGCGGCCGAGGCCGGCCACCGGGCCACCCGCAAGGCGATCGAGGCCGCGATCGAGGGCGGTGTCCCCGGGGCGACGGCCACCGCCCGGGACGGCCGCTCCACCTGGTCGGCGACGGCCGGCGTGGGCGACACCCGCACCGGCGCCCCGCGGTCCGCGGCCGACCGTTACCGGGTCGGCAGCATCACGAAGACCTTTGTGGCCACGGTCCTGCTCCAGCTGGAGGCGGAGGGCCGGCTGTCCCTCGACGACACCGTGGACAGGTGGCTGCCGGGCGTGGTCGCCGGCCACGGCAACGACGGCCGCCGCATCACCGTCCGGCAGCTCCTCAACCACACCAGCGGCCTCTTCAACTACACCGCGGACGAGGACTTCGGCCGCACGTACTTCCTGAAGGACGGCTTCTTCGCGCACCGCTACGACACGCTGACGCCCGCCGGGCTGGTGGCGATCGCGATGAAACACGAGCCCGCCTTCGCCCCGGGCACCAGCTGGGCCTACTCGAACACCAACTACGTGCTCGCCGGCATGGTGATCAAGGCGGTGACCGGCCACTCGTACGCCCAGGAGATCACCGACCGGGTGATCAGGCCCCTCCACCTGACCGGCACCTCCCTCCCCGGCACCCGCACCACCCTGCCGCGCCCGAGCAGCCGCGCCTACTCGAAACTCGCCGAGACCACGACGGGCCCCACCTACGACGTCACCGCCCTCAACCCCTCCATGGCCTCCTCCGCCGGCGAGATGATCTCCACCTCCGCCGACCTGACCCGCTTCTACGGGGCCCTCCTGAGCGGCAGGCTGCTCCCTGCGCACCAGCTGAAGGAGATGAAGACCACCACCCCCGTCCCGGGCGATCCCAACAGCGCGTACGGCCTCGGCCTGATCGACGCCACCCTCCCCTGCGGCGTCCACGTCTGGGGCCACGACGGCGGCATCCACGGCTCCTCCTCCGTCGCGGCCACCACCCCCGACGGCCGCCACGCCCTGGCCCTCAACTTCAACGCCGACTGGACCGGCGACAAGGACGCGGTGGTCGTGGCGGAGTTTTGCGGCGGCTGAGCGACGGAAGGGTCTGAAAAAATCCCGGCCGGCGATGTCGAGAACCCGTGGCCGGCTCCGTCCCCGGGGTGAAGGCGGCCACAATGGGCCGTACCGGCACCGAGGAGAACCACGATGGCCAAGTACCTGCTGCTGAAGCACTACCGCGGCGCCCCGGCCCCGGCCAACGACGTGCCCATGGACCGGTGGACGCCGGAGGAGATCTCGGCCCACGTGCGGTACATGCAGGACTTCGCGGCCCGGCTGGAGAAGTCCGGTGAGTTCGTCGACGGCCAGGCCCTCGCCCCCGAGGGGATGTGGGTCCGGTACGACGGCGAGGGGCGCCCGCCGGTCACCGACGGCCCGTTCGCCGAGACCAAGGACCTCATCGCCGGCTGGATGGTGATCGACGTCGACAGCCAGGAGCGCGCCGTGGAGCTGGCCGGTGAACTGTCGGCCGCTCCCGGGGCGGGCGGGCGGCCGATCCACGAGTGGCTGGAGGTGCGCCCGTTCCTGGCCGCGCCGCCCAACGCCGAGGACTCGTGCCACTGATGGACGAGGTCCTGCTCAGGAGCCTCACCCCGAGCGTGCTCACCGTCCTCGTCCGCCGCGGAGCCGACTTCGCGGCGGCCGAGGACGCCGTGCAGGAGGCTCTGGTCGAGGCGGTCCGCGTCTGGCCCGCCGACCCGCCGCGGGACCCGAAGGGCTGGCTGGTCACCGTGGCCTGGCGGCGGTTCCTCGACGCGACCCGCGCGGACACCGCCCGCCGCCGGCGCGAGGAGCGGGTGGACGAGGAGCCGCCGCCCGGCCCGGTCCCCGCGGCCGACGACACCCTCCGGCTCTACTTCCTCTGCGCCCACCCCTCCCTCACCCCCTCCGCCGCCGTCGCGCTCACCCTGCGCGCCGTCGGCGGCCTCACCACCCGCCAGATCGCCCGGGCCTACCTGGTGCCCGAGGCGACCATGGCCCAGCGGATCAGCCGTGCCAAGCGCACGGTCTCCGGCGTCCGTCTCGACCGGCCCGGGGACGTCGCGACCGTGCTGCGCGTCCTCTACCTGGTCTTCAACGAGGGCTACTCCGGTGACGTCGACCTCACCGCCGAGGCCATCCGGCTCACCCGGCAGCTCGCGGCCGCGATCGACCACCCCGAGGCGGCCGGGCTGCTCGCCCTGATGCTGCTGCACCACGCCCGGCGCGCGGCCCGGACCGCACCCGACGGCAGCCTGGTGCCCCTCGCCGAGCAGGACCGGAGCCGATGGGACACCCGCCTGATCGCCGAGGGCGTCGGGATCCTCCAGGCGGCCCTCGCCCGCGACCGCCTCGGCGAGTTCCAGGCCCAGGCCGCCATCGCCGCCCTGCACGCGGACGCGCCCACCGCCGAGGAGACCGACTGGGTGCAGATCGTCGAGTGGTACGACGAACTCGCGGGCCTCACCGACAGCCCGGTCGTCCGGCTCAACCGCGCGGTCGCCGTCGGCGAGGCGGACGGCCCCCGCGCCGGTCTCGCCGCACTCGCCGAGCTGGACGCCGCCCTGCCCCGGTACACCGCGGTCGCCGCCCACCTGCACGAACGCGACGGCGACCGGACGACCGCGGCACGCCTGTACGCCGAGGCGGCCGGCAAGGCCCCGAACCTCGCCGAACGCGACCACCTGACCCGCCGCGCCGCACGCCTCAACGCACAGCTCGCCGCCGACCGCGGCAGGTGACATCGTCGTGCGTCCGGGTGGCCCGCTTGCCGTTTTTTTGCCGTCGGCCGCCCTCGTCCGGAGGGCGCGGGCGATGCGGATGATCTTGTGAAAGCGCAGGTCAGAAAGGTGTCCGCGGGGGAAGTGGAATGATGTTGCCGACCGGGGCTCCGGCGCTCGCCGTGTAAACGCAGCCGACTTCGACACGAGACACTCCGTTCATCCGAATGAAACGTCCGTACCGCCTCATATCGGCTAACCCGCGGATCCCGGGGATGGCTCGATCTGGTGCAAGGCAGGTGTTCGTGTGGGCGCTCGGCTCGGACTTCGTGTGCTCTCGGTCTACGAGGGTTTTTTCTCCGGGGGAGCCCGGATCGTGCACAGTGATGTGCTGCTGGGCCTGGTAGAGGGCGGACAGCAGTGGCATCGGGTGCTCAGTCTGCACGGTGAGGTCCACCGAGAAGCCACCACGCAGCGCATGGAGGACGACGCCTGTTACCGCGCGCTTACGGCCGGTGGCGTCGAGGTGACGTCGCTGGGCCGCACCGCCGGTCTCGTCGACGGCACCGTCGCGGCGTCGGTTTTCAGCGGGCCCGAGCTGGCCGACACGGCGCGGGCCATGGCCGGCGCGGACGTCATCCTGTCGCTGAAGGAGCAGCCGCTCGCGCTGCTCAACCAGGCCGGACTGCCCCGCCGCCCCGTCGTCGTCTGCCTGCACCGGTCCGACCCGGAGAACCAGGGCCAGGCGCTGGACGAGCTCAAGGCCGCCATCGCGGACGGCACCGTGGTCGCGTGCGTGTGCTGCGCCGAGTCCACCCGGGACGCGTACGAGGCCGCCGGGATCCCCGGCGAGCTGCTGCACGTGATCCCCAACGGCGTCGACCTGCTCCGCTTCCGGCCGGACGCGGCGGTGCGGCTCGCCTTCCGCGAGTCCCTCGGCATCCCCGCCACCGCCCCCGACGCCCCCGTGGTCGTCTTCGCCGCCCGGTACGCCGGCATGAAGAACGTGCCGCTCTTCCTGCGGGCGGCCAGGGCCTGGCTGGCCCGCGAGGGCGGCGGCCACGTCGTCATGTGCGGGGCCGGGATGACCGAGGACAACCCTGCCCTCTGGGCCGACATCGAGGTCGCCTTCGGCGCCGACCGGGCCGCCCTCGGCGACCGCCTGCACCTGCTCGGCGTACGGCACGACATGGAGACCGTCTACGCCGGCTCCGACGTCGTCGCCCTCACCTCCGCCTCCGGCGAGGCGGCACCGCTCTGCCTCATCGAGGGCATGATGTGCGGCGCCGTCCCGGTCACGACGGACGTCGGCGACAGCGCGTCGATCGTCGAGGGACACGGGTTCGTGACGCCCTTCGACCCCGACGCGATCGCCTTCGCCTGGTCGGCGGCGGTGGCCGACCGGGAGCTCTTCGCCCCGGCGCTGGCGGCGAGCCGCGAGCGGTTCAGCCGTACCCGGATGATCGCCGCGTACGCCGACCTGCTCGCCCACGTCGTCGGGGACGACGTCCGCGACGAGCTGCGCCCCGGCGTCAGCGGGCAGTAGCACCCCGCCGGTCCGCCTCGCCCGCCGCGACCACGGCGCGGGCGGGGCGGGACATGGGCCCGGCTAGCCGGGCAGCGGGTCGTCGCGCAGGACGCCGTAGAGGACGGAGTCCCGCCAGCGGCCGTCCCGGAAGACGAGGGAGCGCATCACGCCCTCGCGGGTGAAGCCGGCCTTCTCCAGGGCGCGTTGCTCGGCGATGTTCTCCGCATCGGTGTCGGCCTGGATCCGCTCCACCGGGGTGTGGGCGAACAGGTAGCGGACGAGCAGGAGCTGGGCGCGGGTGCCGATGCCCCGGCCACGGGCATCCGGCGCCAGGGCGATGCCGGCGCTCCAGCAGTACGACGTGGGGCCGGTCGTCTGCTTGTGCCAGGACACGAAGCCGAACGGGCCGCCGGACGCGGCGCCGCCGTCGGTGTCGACGATCAACTGGCCGCCGTCCGACCCGAGCAGACCGTTCTCCGCGAAGCGGCGCCGGAAGCGGTCGGGGTCCCGCCAGCCGAACCACTGGAAGTGGCTCGCCGCCTCGGGGTCGAAGAGAAACCGCTCCAGCAGGGGGAGGTCGTCCTCGCGGGCGGGGCGCAGTATCACGGGGGCTTCGTCGCTCATCGCCGTCACAGTAGCCGCCGCCCGAACACGGACCTGAGCCGGGCGCGGCGGAGGGGCCGTCGGTCCCCCTCCGAACCGGCGGCCCCTCCACTGCGCGTTCCCCGCCTACCGGGGCAGCACCACGACATACGCGGCCGGGTCGCGGTCGTCGGACGCCATCAGGGCGGTACGGATCACCGCCGCCTGCTGCTCCGCCGAGTCCCGGAGCTTCTTCGGGGTGACGTACACGACCGTGATGCCGAGGCGCTCCAAGTGCTCCCGCTTGCGGGCGTATTCGGACCACAGGGCGTCCTCGTCGTGACGGGGTGCGCGGGTGTCGAGCTCGACGGCGACGGCATGCTCCGGCCAGTAGGCGTCGAGGCCGCCCAGGTGGGGGCCGCCGGGCAGCCTCAGGTCCACGTTCCAGACCGGGTCGGGGAGGCCGTACTCGTGGACCATCCGGTAGAGGCGGTCCTCCGCGATGGCCCGGCCCTCGGCGACGAGGGAGTCGACGGCGTCCACCACATGGGGGCGGGCGAGCAGCTTCGCCTGGGTCAGCTCCCGTACCACCGCCGCCGGTTCGCAGTGGCCGCCGCGCACCGCCTCGGTCAGCAGCCGCCGCACCGCCTCCGCGTCGGTGAGGTCCGCCACCGCGTCCGCGAGGGCGCGGGGGACCGGCGCGACCGGGAGGCCCGTCACCGTCTCGGGGGTCGGCAGGGCCGGGGTGCGGAGCACGCGGACGTAGGAGGTGGAGCGCAGCCGGCGCATCCGCGGGACCAGGACGTCCACGTGGTCCAGGGAGAGCAGCGGCGGGGTGGCGGAGAAGCCGTGCAGGGTCAGCGCCGCCAGGCCCGTGATCATCGCGTCCGCGTAGACCGGGCGGTGCGGGGAGTCCGGGGTCGGCTGCGCCGGGACGCCGGGGGCCGATTCGCGGGCCGTGAAGAGCAGGGCCCCGTGCAGGCGTTCCTCGCTGGTCGGCGGTCCGGGGTGGAGCAGCACCACGCCTGGCAGCAGTTGTTGCCAGGGGCCGCCCGGCCGGCACTGCTCGGCGATCTCGGTGGCCGCGACGCCGTGCGAGCGGAGCTGGGCCGTCGTCAGCACCCGGCGGTGGACGTCGGAGAGGTGGCGGAGGGGGCGGGGGGAGAGCGGGGTGTTGTGGGTCATGGCCTCGGGATTCCCGGGGCCGGCCGGGTCCGTAACCGGTGTTACGTGTTCGTCGATGAATGCGGACAAGACGGGACTAAAGGACGGGTGTTCGGGTGCCGAGTAGGGACCGGAAACCCCTGGTCCGGATGGGTGGGGACCAGGGGTTACGGCCATGATGGAATGAATTGCGTAACGGTCACCCGGAGGCTGACCTTTGGCCAAAGGTCAGCTCGCGGGGACTCCCGCGGCCTGCGCGTCGCACTCCTGTCCGCGCAGCGTCCGGGCCAGGTCGTCCCGGGCCTCCAGGACCAGGCGGCGCAGCGCCGGGGGCGCGTCGGCGTGGGCCGTCAGCCACGCGTCCGTCGCCTCCAGCGTCTCCGGGCGGTCCTGGAGGGACGGGTACAGGCCCCGGACCACGTCCATGCCGATCTGGATCGAGCGGTCCTCCCAGATCCGGGCGATGACCTCGAAGTACTTCTCCGCGTACGGCGCCAGCAGCTCCCGCTGCGACGGCTGGGCGAAGCCCGCGATCGTCGCCTCCACCAGCGCGTTGGACAGCGCCTGCGACTCCACGACCTGCGCCCACGCCTGCGCCTTCACGGCCGCCGACGGGCGGGCGGCCAGGCAGCGCACCTGGTGGCGTTTGCCGGACGCCGTGTCGTCCCGGGCCAGTTCGGCCGCCAGCACGGACTCGTCGGCCACGCCGTGCGCGGCGAGGGGTTCGAGGAACGCCCAGCGCAGCTCCTGGTCGACGTCCAGGCCGTCGATCGTCGCCGTGCCCGCCAGCAGCTCCTGGAGCAGCCCGATGTCGGGCCCGTCCGCCGCCGTCGACGCGAAGAACCGCGCCCAGGCCAGCTGGTGCTCGCCGCCCGGCGCGGCCTGCCGCAGCTCCCGCAGGGCGCCCTCGGCGAGCAGCCGCCCGGTCGTCTCCCGGCCCTGCGGCGCCACGTAGTGCACCAGAGCCGACTCCGCCCACGCCTGGAGCATCTGCAGCACGCCGATGTCCGACTCGCGGCTCGCGAACCGCAGCACCAGGTCGACGAAGTCCCGGGCGGGCAGCAGCGCGTCCCGGGTCAGGTTCCACAGCGCCGACCAGCACAGCGCCCGGGCCAGCGGGTCGGTGAGCGAGCCGAGCCGGCCGCGCAGGGTCGCCAGCGAGGTCTCGTCGAAGCGGATCTTGCAGTAGGTGAGGTCGTCGTCGTTGACCAGGACCAGTTCCGGGGCGTCGGCGCCCGCCAGGTCCGCGACCACCGTCCGCGGGCCGTCGACGTCCGCCTCGGCACGCGCGTACCGGACCAGCTCGCCGTCCTCCAGCCGGTACAGGCCGATCGCCACCCGGTGCGGACGCAGCTCCGGATGGGACTCCGCCGCCTCCTGCACCACCGCCAGCTCGGCCACCCTGCCGTCCCCGTCGAGGAGCACCTGCGGGGTCAGCGAGTTCACCCCCGCCGTCTGCAGCCACTTCCCGGCCCAGGCGCTCATGTCCCGGCCGCTGGTCTCCTCCAGGACCGACAGCAGGTCACCGAGGCGCGTGTTGCCGTACGCGTTGCGCTTGAAGTAGCGGCGGGCGCCCTCCAGGAACGCCTCCTGCCCGACGTACGCCACGAGCTGCTTCAGAACGCTGGCCCCCTTCGCGTACGTGATGCCGTCGAAGTTGAGCTTGGCGTCCTGCAGGTCGCGGATGTCGGCCGTGATCGGGTGCGTGGAGGGCAGCTGGTCGGCGCGGTACGCCCAGGCCTTGCGGCGGTTGGCGAAGGTGGTCCACGCGTTCTCGAAACGGGTCGCGCCGACGTTCGCGAACGTGCCCATGAAGTCCGCGAAGGACTCCTTCAGCCACAGGTCGTCCCACCACACCATGGTGACCAGGTCGCCGAACCACATGTGCGCCATCTCGTGCAGGATCACGTTGGCGCGCGCCTCGTAGGACGCCTGGGTCACCTTGCCCCGGAAGATGTACTCCTCGCGGAAGGTCACCAGGCCCGGGTTCTCCATCGCGCCCAGGTTGTACTCGGGCACGAACGCCTGGTCGTACTTCCCGAACGGGTACGGGTAGTCGAAGTGGTCGTGGAAGAAGTCCAGGCCCTGCTTGGTGATCAGGAAGACGTCGTCCGCGTCGAAGTAGGGGGCGAGGCCCTTGCGGCACAGGGCGCCCAGGGGGATGTCGAGCGTCGTGCCGTCCGGGAACGTCCGGGAGTAGGAGTCCGTCACGTAGTGGTACGGCCCCGCCACCACACACGTGATGTACGTCGAGATCGGCTTCGTCTCCGCGAACCGCCAGACGCCGTCGGCGAGTTCACCCGTCCCGTTGCTCCACACCCGCCACTCCTCGGGCGCCCGCACCTCGAAGCGGAACGGAGCCTTGAGGTCCGGCTGCTCGAAGCCCGCGAAGACCCGCCGCGAGTCGGCCGGCTCGTACTGCGTGTAGAGGTAGACCTCGCCGTCCTCGGGGTCGACGAAGCGGTGCAGGCCCTCACCGGTACGGGAGTAGGCGCACCGGGCGTCCACCACCAGCTCGTTCTCCGCGGCCAGGTCCTCCAGGGCGATCCGGGTGCCGTCGAAGACCTCCCCGGGGTCGAGGTCCTTGCCGTTCAGGGTCACCGCGGTCACGCTCGGCGCGATCAGGTCGGCGAAGCTCGACGCCCCCGGCTCGTTGCAGCGGAAGCGGATCGTGGTCACCGAGCGGAAGGTGCGCGGCTCGTCCTGGCTCTCCCCGACGGCGGACCGTACGTCCAGCGACACGTCGTATCCGTCGACCGACAGCAGGGCGGCCCGCTCCCGGGCCTCGTCGCGGGACAGATTCTCACCGGGCACGGGCGGCACTCCCTCATGGTTGTCGGTACGCCGGAACAGCACCGATCCTCCCACGTGCCCCTGACGGCGGGCATCCGGGAATGGGGTGGCCGATGGCGGTGTTGCCGCTGGAAAGGACCGTATTTCGAGGAGAAGCATGTCCGAGACCGTGACCAGCTCCGGCAAGACCCCCGTCGACTTCTGGTTCGACCCGCTGTGCCCGTGGGCCTGGATGACCTCCCGCTGGGTCCTGGAGGTGGAGAAGGTCCGCGACATCGAGGTCCGCTGGCACATCATGAGCCTCGCGGTCCTCAACGAGCCCAAGCTCGACGAGCTGCCCGAGGAGTACCGCGAGCTGCTGGAGACCAAGGCGTGGAAGCCGATCCGCGTGGTCACCGCGGCCTGGCAGAAGCACGGCTCCGACATCCTCGGCCCGCTGTACACCGCGCTCGGCACCCGTATACACAACAACGGCGAGGGCCCGACCGTGGAGGCCGTCGCGGGCGCGCTCGCCGACGTCGGCCTGCCGGCCGAGCTGATCGAGTACGCCGACCAGGAGGACTTCGAGTTCGACGCCGAGCTGCGCGCCTCCCACAAGGAGGGCATCGACAAGGTCGGCCAGGACGTCGGCACCCCGGTCATCGCGGTCCCCGGCGCCGACGGCGAGCAGATCGCCTTCTTCGGCCCGGTCGTCACCCCCGCCCCCAAGGGCGAGGAGGCGGCCCGCCTGTGGGACGGCACCCTCGCGGTCGCCTCCGTGCCCGGTTTCTACGAGATCAAGCGGACCCGCACCAAGGGCCCCGACTTCAGCAACCTCTAGGTCCCCTCTCCGCGCCCGGCGGCCGTCCCGCCGGGCGCGGATCCCCGCAACGGCCCCGTACGCCCCATCTCCCGTAGCACCATGGGCACATGACGGAGATCGACACCTCGGTGCCGCATTCGGCGCGCATCTGGAACTACTGGCTCGGCGGCAAGGACAACTACCTCGTCGACCAGGAGGCCGGCGACGCCTACACCGCCGTCTTCCCCGGGATCGTGACCATCGCCCGCAGCAGCCGCGCCTTCCTCGGCCGCAGCATCGGGTACCTGGTCCGGGAGGCCGGCATCCGCCAGTTCCTCGACGTCGGCACCGGCCTGCCGACCGTCGACAACACCCACGAGGTCGCCCAGAGCATCGCCCCCGAGTCGAGGATCGTGTACGTCGACAACGACCCGCTGGTCCTCGCGCACGCCCGCGCCCTGCTCACCTCCACCGAGGAGGGCGTCACCGCATACGAGGACCTCAGCCTCTACGAGCCGGAGCGCATCCTGGAGGCCGCCGGCCGGACCCTCGACCTCACCCGCCCCACCGCCCTGATCCTCAGCGGCATCCTCGGCCACGTCGACGGTCACGACCGCGCCCGTGACCTGGTCCGCGCCCTGCTGTCCGGCCTGCCCGCCGGCAGTCACCTCTCCGTCAACGACGGCTCGCGCGGCACCGACCCCGCCTACGAGCAGGCGCAGGACGCCTACAACGAGACCGGCGCGGTCCCCTACTTCCTGCGCCCCGTCGACCAGATCGAGGGCTACTTCGAGGGCCTGGACCTGGTCGGCCCGGGAGTGGTGTCGGTGCCCCTGTGGCGCCCCGACACGGACCCGGCCCCCCGTCCGATCGGCCAGCACGGCGGCCTCGGCCGCAAGCCCTGAGCCGTCAGCCCGCGGGGCGCCGCCGCTGCCGCGCATAACCCACCGCCGCCAGGACGGCCGTCATGCCGCCCGTGTAGTACAGCTGCACGCGCGTGTCCGCCTCGCGGGCCATCAGGACGAGGATCGCCGCCATGCCCGCCAGCGCCAGCCAGGTCAGGTACGGGAACGCCCACATGCGCACGACCGGCTCCTCGGGGGTGCGGCGGCGCAGCAGCAGCTGGGAGACGGCGATGAGGACCCAGACGACCAGGATCACCGCGCCGATCATGTTGAGGAGCCAGGGGAAGACGTCGTCCGGGCGCCAGTAGCTGAGCACGACGCAGACGAAGCCGAAGACGCAGGAGGTGAGGACCGCGAGGCGCGGGACGCCGCCGGAGAGCCTGGCGAGCGTCCGCGGGCCCTGGCCGCGCTCCACCAGGGAGTGGGCGATGCGCGAGGAGCCGTAGATGTTCGCGTTCATCGCGGAGAGCAGGGCGACCAGCACGACGACGTTCATGAGCTGACCCGCGCCCGGGATGTCCAGGCGGTCCAGGGCCGCGACGTACGGGCCCTTCTCGACGAGCTCCTTCGAGTCCCAGGGGACCAGGGTGACGATGACCGCCATCGAGCCGATGTAGAAGAGCGCGATGCGCCACATCGCCGTGCGGACCGCGCTCGCCACGCCCCGGACCGGGTCCTCGGACTCGGCCGCCGCGATGGTGACCGTCTCCAGGCCGCCGTACGCGAAGATCGAGGCCAGGATGCCGATCATCAAACCCTCGCTGCCGTGCGGCAGGAAGTCGGTCAGGTTCGAGGCGCCAGGGGAGCCGGTGCCGGGCAGCACACCGGCGATCGCCAGGACGCCGAGCACCAGGAAGAGGCCGATCGCGCCGACCTTCAGCGCCGCGAACCAGAACTCGAACTCGCCGAAGTTGCGCACCGCGGCGAGGTTCGTCGCGCAGAAGACGACCATGAAGAGGGCCACCCACGCCCACTCGGGCGTCCCCGGCAGCCAGCCCGTGACGATCTTCGCGGCGCCGATGCCCTCCAGGCCCACGGCCGTGCAGAGGAGCACCCAGAACGACCAGCCGGCCGTGAAGCCCGCCCACGGCCCGATCGCCCGCTCCGCGTGCGTCGAGAACGAGCCCGACGACGGATACGCGGCCGACATCTCGCCCAGCATCCGCATCACCAGCATCACGAGGAGCCCGGAGAGGGTGTAGGCGATGACGACGGACGGCCCGGCGGCGGCGATGGCGGCGCCGGAGCCGACGAAGAGACCCGCGCCGATGACCCCGCCCAGGGCGATCATCGACAGATGGCGCTGCCTGAGGCCGGGGGAGAGGCTCGGGGAGAGGGCGGGCGAGGGGGCGGGGGAGACGCCGTCGTCGTGCGTCGGCGGGGTCTCGACCGGGGTGCTGCGGTGCGGCATGGGCGCGGCTCGTCCAATGCGTGAGATGGGCAAAAGCGCCCATAGTGTGGGCGGCCTCCCCGCCGTCCCGGGGAGGCCGCCCATTATCCGGACGCGCCGTCAACGCGCCGTGTTCACGCGGCTACGGAAGTGTAGTGCGAGGCGTCGCCCTCGATCGAGTAGCTCTCCTTGCTCTCGATGCCGGCCGGGACGTCACCGGCGACGGTGACCCGGTGGAGGCGGCGCGGCCGGCCGTCGTAGTTGTCGACCGCGTAGTGCTGGGTGATGCGGTTGTCGAACAGGACCAGCTGGTTCGGGGACCAGCGGTGGCGCAGGATGTTCTCGGGGCGGGCGACGTACGCCTGGAGCAGGTCGAGGACCTTGCGGGACTCGTCCTTCGACAGGCCGACGATCCGCTGCGCGAACCCCCCGATGAACAGGCCGCGTTCACCGGTCAGCGGGTGCACCCGGACGACCGGGTGGACCGTGCGGAACTTGATCGACGTGAACTGGGCGCGCTGGGCGGCCTTCTCCTCGTCGATCTCCTCGTCCGGCACGGCGTAGTCGTAGTCGTTGGTGTGCTCCGCCCACAGCGTGTCCGCCAGCGCGCGCAGCGGCTCGGGCAGGTCGCGGTAGGCGGCGGCCGAACTGGCGATCAGGGTCTCGCCGCCGTACGGCGGGACCGTGAGCGAGCGCAGGGTGCTGGCCTGGGGCGGGTTCAGGACGAACGTCACGTCGGTGTGCCAGTGGTTGGCCCGGCCGCGTTCGCTGTCGACGGGCAGCACGTTCGGGGCGCCGTCGACGGCGGGCACCGTCGGGTGGGCGGTGGTGAGGTCCCCGAAGTGCCGGGCGAAGGCCTCCTGGCCCTCGTCGTCGAGGTGGACGTCGTCGAAGACCAGGGCCTTGTGGACGTTCAGGGCCTCACGGATCGCGGCGACCTGCTCCTCGTCCAGCGGCTTGGAGATGTCCACGCCCAGGACCTGGGCGCCGATGTGCGCGGTGACCTTGCGGATCTCGATGGACATGCGGGGGCGTCCTTTCAGACGTTCAGACGTTCAGACGTTCAGACGTTCGGGCTTCAGGGCTTCAGGGCTTCAGGGCTTTCCGGCTTCCGGGCTTTCAGGCGGTGGCGAGTGCGGGAGTGACGTACTGGTTGGCGGGGCGGGGCAGGCCGTAGCGCTCCCGCAGGGTCCGGCGCGGGCCGTAGTCGCTGCGCAGCAGGCCGCGGGCGCGCAGGATCGGGACGACGTGGTCCACGAAGGTCTCCAGGCCGGAGGGCAGCACGGGCGGCATGATGTTGAAGCCGTCGGCGGCGCCCTCGGTGAACCAGGTCTCGATCGCGTCGGCGACCTGCTCCGGGGTCCCGGCGAAGGTCAGATGACCGCGGCCGCCGCCGAGCCGCCCGATCAGCTGCCGCACGGTGAGCCGCTCGCGGCGGGCGAGCCCGACGATCAGCGTGTAGCGGCTCTTGGCGCCCTCGATGGCGTCCTCGGGCGGCAGCTCGGCGGGGAGCCGGGCATCCAACTCAAGGGATCCGGTGGGGAGATGGAGGAGCCGTTCCAGGTTGGCCACACCGTGCCGGTGCACGATGTGGTCCTCCAGGAGCTGCTCGTGCGCCCGCGCCTCGGCCTCGGTCGAGCCGATCACGGGGACGATGCCCGGCAGCACCTTGATGTGGTCGGGGTCGCGACCGGCCGCGACCGTCCGTGCCTTGAGGTCGGCGTAGAACGCCCGCGCCTCCTCGACGGTCTGCTGCGCGGTGAACACGGCCTCCGCGTACCGGGCCGCGAACGCCTTGCCGTCCTCGCTGGAGCCCGCCTGCACCAGCAGCGGGTAACCCTGCGGGGAGCGGGGCACGTTGAGGGCGCCCTCGACACCGAAGTACGTGCCCCGGTGCCGGGGCGGGTGGATCTTCGCGTCGTCGCCCCAGACGCCGGCCGCCTTGTCGGCGACGATCGCGTCGTCCTCCCAGCTGTCCCAGAGCTTCAGCGCCACGTCGAGGAACTCGGCGGCCCGCGCGTACCGTTCGGCGTGTGCGGGCTCCTCGTCGATGCCGAAGTTGCGGGCCGCCTCGGCCCCCGCGGTGGTGACGATGTTCCAGCCGGCCCGGCCGCCGCTGATGATGTCCAGCGAGGCGAACCTGCGGGCCAGGTTGTAGGGGGAGTTGTAGGAGGTGGACGCGGTGGCGATCAGGCCGATGTGCTCGGTGGCCGTCGCCAGCGCGGTGAGCAGGGTGAGCGGCTCCAGGGCCCCGGCGGGCCGCTGCGCGACGCTGCCCCACAGGTGCGGTCCGTCGGCGAGGAAGAGCGAGTCGAAGGTGCCGCGCTCGGCGGTCCGGGCCAGCCGCACGTAGTGCGCGAGGTCGACGTGCGCGTAGGGGTCGCTCTCCGGCAGGCGCCAGGAGGCTTCGTGGTGGCCGGTGGTCATGAGGAAGGCGTTGAGGTGGAGCTGGCGGGTCATGCGGGGTCCTTTGCGTGTCTCTTTGAGCCTGTCCGGCGTTTGAGGACGAGGCCGTTCAGGCCGAAGCGGGGGTCCGGCGGCCGGTCACGCGACGTCCTCCGTGACGCCCAGTGCCGCCAGCAGCCGGCTTCGGTACTCACCGCGCGGCCGGTCATGGTCGACGGTCAGGTCGAGGCCGATCCGGCCGTGCTCCAGGACCAGCACCCGGTCGGCGAGGACGATCGCCTCGTCGACGTCGTGGGTGACGAGCAGTACCGACGGCCGGTGCCGTTTCCACAGCTCGCGCAGCAGGTGGTGCATCCTGATCCGGGTGAGCGCGTCCAGCGCGCCGAACGGCTCGTCGGCGAGGAGCAGTTCGGGTTCGCGGACCAGGGACCGGGCGAGCGCGGCCCGCTGCGCCTCGCCGCCGGACAGCTCGCCCGGCCAGGCCCGTTCGCGGCCCGCGAGCCCGACCTCGGTCAGCGCCGCACGCCCCTTCTCGTGGGCGTCCTTGCCGTCCAGCCCCAGCACCACGTTGTCCAGCACCCGGCGCCAGGGCAGCAGCCGGGAGTCCTGGAAGACCACCGACACCCGTTCCGGGGCGGTGAGTTCCCCGCTGCCGGTGACCCCGTGGTCGAGTCCGGCGACGGCCCGCAGCAGGGTGCTCTTGCCGGAGCCGCTGTGCCCGAGCAGAGCGGTGAACTGCCCGGCCGGCAGGTCGAGATCGATGCCGTCGAGGACCGTACGGTCCCCGAACGACCGTGTCAGGCCCCGGAGTCGGACGGCGGGGCGGGTCAGCTGCTCAGTGTGCGGCGCCATGACAGCACCCTCCGTTCGATGATCCGGACCACGGTGTCGGAGAGGAGGCCGAAGACGCCGTAGATCAGCAGACCGACGAGGATGATGTCGCTGCGCCCGTAGTTCTGGGCCTGGAACATCATGTAGCCGAGGCCGCTGGTGGCGTTGATCTGCTCCAGGACGACCAGGCCGAGCCAGGAACCGGTGACGCCGAGCCGGAGCCCCACGAAGAATCCGGGCAGCGCGCCGGGGATCACGATCTCCCGGATGAACCGGACCCTCGACAGGTCCAGCACCTCGGCGAGTTCCACGTACCGGCTGTCGATGGCGGACAGCGCGGCATGCGTGTTCAGGTAGATCGGTATGTAGACGACGATCGCGATGATGGCGATCTTGAAGGTCTCGCCGATGCCCAGCCAGAGGATGAACAGCGGGATCAGGCCGAGGGTGGGGATCGCCCGGTTGATCTGCACGGTCCCGTCGATCAGCGCCTCGCCGGTGCGGCTGAGCCCGGAGGCCAGGGCCAGCAGCACCCCGGCGGTCAGCCCGATCGCGAACCCGTACCCGGCCCGCTCCACGGAGGTCAGGATGTCGGTGCGCAGGGTCCCTGCCGTCCACAGGTGGACGGCGGTGTCCAGGACGGTCCAGGGCGCCGGGATCGCACCGGGGTCGAGCTGTCCGGCGGCGGAGGCGATCGCCCAGGCGGCGAGGACGACGAGCGGACCGGCCAGCCGGGCGGCGGGCAGCCGGCGGCCGGGGGAGAGCCGGCGCCGCGGCCGGACCCGGTGCGCCTCCTCCACCACGGGAGCGGGAGCGCTGGTGACGGCGGTCATTTCCGGTACTCCGCCGGTACGGCCTTCGCGGCGATGGACTCGAAGCGGTGGTCGAAGAGCGAGGAGACGTCGGTCTTCTTCACGAACCCGCCCTCTGCCAGCAGGTCCGCGGTCTCCTGCTCCCACTTGATCGCCTCGTCCCAACTGGGCGGGAACAGCGGCTTGTTGGCGAGCTTGGTGATGCCCTGGGCCTGGGCGAGGGTGAGGTTCTGGGTCTTGACGTAGAACTCCTCGTTCCAGGTGTCCGGGTTCTCCCACTGCCAGACCAGGCCCTTGGCCCACTGGGGGATGTACGCGGCGACCGCGGCCGCCTTGGCCTTGTCGTTCAGCACCGACTGCGGTGCCCACAGCAGGTTGAGCAGGTCGACGACGTCGGTGGCGATGGTGTGGGCGCCCTTCGGGCCGTACTGCTGGAGGTAGGCCGGCACCTGGGTGTTGGCCAGCGGGGCGACGTCCACCTGGCCGGACTGCAGGGCGGTGAGGAACTGGTTGCTGGTCAGCGGGACCAGCTTCACGTCGTCGTAGGCGAGCCCGGCCTCCTTGAGGGCCCGCAGCAGGACGACACCCTGCGCCTGCCCCTGGGAGAAGGCGAGCTTCTTTCCCTTGAACTCGGCGACCGTGCGGATGTCGCTGCCGGGCTTGGTGGCGAACAGGTAGTTCGGCTTGCGGGTGATGTTGATCGCCACGATCTTCGTCGCGAACCCCTGGTACTGCGCCTGGATCGGCGGGATACCCGCATTGTTCGCGAGGTCCAGGGACTTCGCGCGGAACGCGTTGATGACATCGGGACCGGCCCCGATGTTCACCCAGCTCGACACCGTGAACGGCAGCGCCGGCAGTTTCGCCAGCTTGAACTGCAGCTGCTGGGTGTTCAGATAGGAGGCGATCTTCAGGCTGGTGCCGGACGGCACCTTGGCGGCCAGCGGAGCGGTCGAGGCGCCCGCGGTGTCGGCGGCGGCACTGCCGCCCGCGCAGCCGCTCAGCCCGGCCACGGCCGCCGAGGCGCCGAGCAGTGAGGTCAGGAAGAGCCGGCGGTCGATGCCGGAAGGGGACGCAGAAGGCATGGGAGTGCTCCGGGGAGAAAAGCAGCAGAAAGGCAGGGCGAATTCCCGGCGACGGAAGGCCGGAAAGAGAGATCTCACGCAGAGGGAAATGCGCGCCCGGGGCGCGTCAAGACGTCAGCAACAGAGGGTGCGACAGGTCATGAGATGGATGTTCCTTGCCGTGTGCGACGGCTGTCAATATTCCGAGTTTCTGAATTAAATAAGCTCTGGTGACAGGGCCGGAGCCGCCGTCCGGGCCGCCGTGCAGGAGGCGCTCAGCGGGTCCCGGTACAGCACGTCCAGGACCACCGAACCGCCCGCCACCGCCAGCACCGAGGCCCCGAAACTGGTCGGCGCGACCACGGCCGCCCGCTCCGTCCCGACCGCCTCGCGCAGCGCGCGCAGACAGTCCTCGCGGTACAGCACGCCGACCTCGGTGACGACCACGCTCTCCGGGTTGAGGACGTCGAGCAGCAGCGCCGCCGCCCGCCCGGTCAGCCGCGCCCGCTCCACCAGCAGCCCCGCGGCCGCCGGATCGCCGGCCCCGGCCGCCGCGAGGACGTCCATCGGGTTGCCGCTGTCCGTCACCCCGGCCGCCCGGGCCCGCCGCACCAGCGTGCGCTCGCTGAGCTCCACCTGGAGGCAGCCGGTGCGTCCGCAGTCGCAGGGCTCCGTGCCGCCCGGCACCGGGAGATGGCCGATCATGCCGGCCTGGGAGCGCGGGCCGTGGTGCACCTCGTCGCCGGTGGCGAAGGCCGCGTCGACCACGTTCCCGACGAACAGGTGCAGCACGCTCCGGCTGCCCCGGGCCCGCCCGAAGAGCCGCTCCCCGTTGACCAACGCCCGCGCGTGGCCGTCCACATGGACCGGCAGCCCGGTGTGCGCGCCGAGCAGCTCGCGCACCGGCACCTCGCGCCAGCCCAGCAGGGGGTGCTCCACGACGGTCCCGGAGTCCCGGTCGACCCAGCCGCCGACGGCGACCCCGACGCCCAGCGGCCGGCTGCCGGGCACCTCGTCGAGCAGCGCGGCGAGCCCGGCGGCGGCGCGCGCCAGCACCCCGCGCGGGTCGGTGGAGCGGTGCTTCAACTCCCGCCGTACGAGGACCCGCCCGCGCAGGTCGAGCAGGGCGACCGTGGTGTACGGCACGGCCACGTGCACCCCGCCGACCACGAACCGCGAGTCGTCCAGGTCGACCGGGACATGCGGGCGGCCCACACCCTTGACGCGCTGCGGCGCCTCGGTCTCCCGGATCAGACCGAGTTCGGTGAACCGGGCGCAGTAGTCGGTGACGGAGGCCGGGGACAGCCCGGTCAGCCGGGCGATGGTGGAGCGGGCGACCGGCCCGTGCTCGAGGACCGAGCGCAGGACCACACTGGCGCTGGTCCGCCGCCGGTCACGGGGCGCGAAGGTGGGCGGGGGTGCCGCGGTACGGGGCATGGGAAACCGTCCTCGGGAACGGGGCCGACACGTCTCGGACGTCGAGGCGCGCCGGACCGGTCTCCCGCCGCGCGGCCTCAGGGCGTACGGCGACAGGTGGCAGCCCCCTGACGTCGCAGGTCGACATAGCGACGCGACGTGAAGTTCCGGGACTGGGCGACCATGTCCGAAAGCGTAGGCCAGAAACCTTGAATCCCACCAGACCACTGGGATTCGATTGGTGGAACTCCACAGGCCTGTTCAACGCCGTTGACGTGACTGAAACATCCCTGCCTCAGTGATCGGCGTCACCCCGTACCGCGTGTAACCCACATCCTTTGTGGGGAGCCCACCAAGTGCCGCTTCCGGCCTTTGTCGACCGCTGACGTGTCCGGCTCAGACCTGCCGGGATAGCGTCACGGTGTCCCTGTCCGTCCGCCCACCCCACCTCGCGGAGACCCCATGAGCACCGCCACCGCCGCCGCGTCGACCCGCACCGGCACCGTCCTCGCCGACCTCCTGCCCGCGTCCCGGGTGCGCGACGTGGCCCTCGTGGCCGGCGGCGCCGCGCTCACCGGCCTCGCCGCCCAGATCGCCGTCCCGGTGCCCGGCTCCCCGGTCCCGGTGACCGGCCAGACCTTCGCGGCCCTGCTCGTCGGCACCGCCCTCGGCGCCCGCCGCGGCCTGCTCTCCCTCGCCCTGTACGCGCTGGCGGGCCTCGCGGGCGTGCCCTGGTTCGCGAGCGGCACCTCCGGAGTCTCCGTCTCCTTCGGCTACATCCTCGGCATGATGCTCGCCTCCGCCGTCGTCGGCGCCCTGGCCCGGCGCGGCGCCGACCGCGGTGTGCTGCGGATGGCGGGCACGATGCTGCTCGGCGAGGCGATCATCTACGCGATCGGCGTGCCCTACCTGGCGTACGCCGCCGACATGTCCGCGTCCGCGGCGATCGCCGCCGGCCTCACCCCGTTCCTGATCGGCGACGCGGTGAAGGCGGCCCTCGCGATGGGCGCGGTCCCCACGGCGTGGAAGCTCGTCGACAAGCGCTGACCCCGCACCACCGCAGCGGGGCCCGGGATGCTTCGGCACCCCGGGCCCCGCTGTCGTACCGGGTGTTACGACCGTTGCCGCGGCCGCCGCTGCGACCACCACACCCCCGCCGCCCCGGCCGCGATCAGCGCCGCGCCGGCCGCGCCGAGCGGCAGCACGTCCCGTCCCGCGCCGGTCTTCGGCAGCTGGTCGCCGCTCGGTCCCACCGGCTTGTTGTCGGTGCCGAGCAGCAGCGGGGTGGCCGGGGCGTTCGGCGACGGGTTCGTCGTACCGAACGGCACCGGGCCCTGCTGCCAGAACGTCTTCTTCCCGTCCGTGCTCTGCACGGGCAGGCAGATCTTCCCGGTCTTCCCGAGATCGAACGTGGCGTCCACGGCGTACGACTTCGACTTGCCCGCGCCGAGCGCCCCGACGGAACAGCTGAACGCACTGTTCGAACCGGCCGGCAAATCCTTTGCCGCGAGAGCGTCGCAGCCCTGCACGCCGGTGACCTTCAGGCCGTCGAAACCGACCACCAAAAGCCTGATGTCGCCGCTCTCCTTGGTCCCTTCGTTCTTCACGGTGGCGGTGATCGCCGTCTTCTGCGAACTGTTGTCGACCGAGATCTTCTCGGGCAGCGTGGTCGTCAGCCTCACACCGTCGGCTGCCTGGTCAACCGCCTTTCCCCCCTTGCTGCTTCCGGGCCCCTGGTCGTCGGCGACGGCCGTGGACGGCAGGATCATCACGGCCGAAAAAGATGCCGTCACCAGTGATCCCGTGACCACAGCCAGCCGCCGGGCCGTACGACGAGAACTCATGTTCGTCCCCCTTGCAACCCCCTGGACCGCGCCTGAATTCGCGGCCACTTGAAGAGGTACCACAAGATTTCTCCGCACTATGCTGGTACGGCCGTAAGTGTGACCATTGTGTGTCAGCAGGGGCGGTCGTTGAGGGGGTGCAGCGAATTGCCGGGTAATTCAGGGAATTCGGGGAACTCAGGGAGTTCGGAGGGGCCAGGGAATTCAGGGAATTCAGTTGGTGCGGGGAGTCCGGAGAGCGCGGGGCAGGGTGGGGTTCCCGGGCTGCTGGTGACCGGCCGCTACCGGCTGGCCGAGAGTATCGGGCAGGGCGGGATGGGGCGGGTGTGGCGGGCCGCCGACGAGACGCTCGACCGGCAGGTCGCCGTCAAGGAGATGCGGATCGACGGCCTCGACGCCGAGGACACCCGCACCCGCCGCGAACGCACCCTGCGCGAGGCCAGGGCCACCGCCCGGATCGACCACCCCAACGTCGTGCGGGTCTACGACGTCGTCGACGAGGGCGACCGCCTGTGGATCGTCATGGAGCTGGTCAACGGCCGCTCACTGGAGTGGATCATGGCCGAGGAGGGGGCGCTGAGCCCGCGCGCGGCGGCCCGCATCGGCCTCGGCCTGGTGGCGGCGCTGCGCCAGGTGCACGCCGGGGGAGTGTTGCACCGCGACATCAAACCCGGGAACGTCCTCGTCGAGAACACCGCAGGCAGGGTCGTCCTCACCGACTTCGGCATCGCCGCGATCCAGGACGCCAAGGCGCTCACCATGGTCGGCATGCTCGTCGGCTCCCCCGACTACATGGCACCCGAGCGGATCTCCGGCCGCCCGCAGGGCCCGCCGTCCGACCTCTGGTCGCTCGGCGCGACCCTGTGCGCGGCCCTCGGCGGCCGCTCCCCCTTCTCCCGCGACACCACCCTGGCGACCCTGCACGCGGTCCTCTACGAGGAGCCCGAACTCCCGCCCACGGCAGGCCCGTTGCACGACCTGCTGGCAGCACTCCTGGAGAAGGAACCGACGACGCGACCAGGCCTGGAGGAGGTGGAACAGGAACTGCGCCCGGTCGCGTACCCGACCCGGACCCCGACGGAGCGCCATCCGGCCCCACGCCCGGCGGAACGCCCGACCCCGGCGTACGTGGTGCACCTCCCGGCCCCCGAGGACGAACGCCCCCAGCCACCGCCGACGGAGATACAGCCGTCCCCGCCGGTCAGCGCATCCACAGAGGCCCCCTCGGAACCCCGCGCGGAGGTCCGCTCGGAAACCCCGTCGAGCCGTCCGACGGCCCCGACACTCCCGACCCGCCCTCAGGCGAGCCCTGCCTTACAGCGCCCCGACAGTCAACGCCCCGAAAGGGGCGCGGGGAACGGCGCGACCAGCCACAACGCACCCGCACCGCCCCACCACCGCAAGGCCCCCAAACGCACAACTCTCCTCGCCGTACTGGGAACCGCAGCGGTAGCCACCGCCCTCGCCATCCTCCTCACCACCACAACAGGCGGCGGCGAAAGCAACAAAGCGACCGGCAACTCCTCAACCCCCTCGACCTCGACGCCCACTTCATCGGCGCCCACAGTCGAGGGCACCGCCCGCCCCCGCTCCCTCCCGCCCGGCGCCCACGAGGAGGCCGGCGGCTTCGCCTGGGCGCCGCCCACCGGCTGGCGCAGGGACGTGAAGACGGGCGCGGAGGTCCACTACACCTCCCCCGACGGCAGCCAGGAACTCGTCGCCAAGTCCTCACTCGCCCGCGGCAACCTCATGGACACCTGGAGCGCCTCCGAACGCAGCGCCCACCAGGGCCAGGACTACACCAAGATCCGGCTGGTCGAGACGACCTTCCGCGGCCACCCGGCGGTGGTCTGGGAGTACACCTTCACCCTCAGGGGCACCCCGTGGCACGCACGGCTGCTGGGCTTCGACGCCGACGGCAAGTCGTACCAGATCAACACCTGGTACCAGCCGGCGGTCGAAGCCCAGGCCGTGCGGACCTACGAGCAGGTGAAGGAGAGCTTCACCCTGCTGTGAGGGTCAGCCGACGGACACCTTGTCGGCGGGCTCGGCGGCCACCGGGGCGGTACGGCCGTCCGTCACCTTCTGCTTCACCACGGCGACCGCGACCACCGCCGCCGCGACCAGCAGCGAGAGCAGCACGGTCGTACGACCGCTGCTCTCGCCCTCCGTGTCGGTCAGCATGTAGCCCAGCACGAACACGATGAGACCGGCCGTCGCCCAGGTCAGGTACGGGTACAGCCACATCTTCACGACGAGCTTCTCCGGCGCCTCGGCCTGGATGATCTTCCGCATCCGCAGCTGCGAGAAGCAGATGACGAGCCAGACGAACAGGGCCACCGCACCGCTGGAGTTGACGAGGAAGAGGAAGACGGAGTCCGGGAACCGGTAGTTGAAGAACACGGCGACGAACCCGAAGACGACGGACGCGACGATCGCGGCCAGCGGCACACCGCGGGCGGTGGTCCGCGCGAACGCCTTCGGCGCGTCGCCCCGCTGCCCGAGCGAGAAGGCCATCCGGGAGGCCGTGTACAGGCCGGAGTTGAGGCAGGACAGCACGGACGTCAGCACGATGACGTTCATGATCTGACCGGCGTGCGCGATGCCGAGGGAGTCGAGGGCGGCGACGTACGAGCCCTTCTCCTTGATGGACGGGTCGTTCCACGGCACCAGCGAGACCACGATCAGGATCGAGCCGAGGTAGAAGACGCCGATCCGCCAGATGATGCTGTTGGTGGACTTGGTGACCGCGCGCTGCGGATCCTCCGACTCGCCCGCGGCCAGGGTGGCGATCTCGCTGCCCATGAAGGAGAAGACGACGAGCAGCACGCCGGTGAGGATGGTGCCGGGGCCGTGCGGCAGGAAACCGCCGTGGCCGGTGAGGTTGGAGAAGCTCGCCTGGTCGGTGTCCGCGCCGGGCAGCACGCCCAGCACCGCCAGCAGGCCGACGACGATGAACGCGCCGATCGCGACGACCTTGATGCCGGCGAACCAGAACTCGAACTCGCCGTAGGAGCCGACGGAGACCAGGTTGGTGGCGGTGAGCACCGTCATCACGATGAGCGCCCAGCCCCACTGCGGTACGGCCGGGATCCAGCCTTCGAGGATCGTGGCACCGGCGGTCGCCTCGACCGCCAGCACCACCACCCAGAAGAACCAGTACAGCCAGCCGATGGAGAACCCGGCCCAGCGGCCGAGCGCGCGGTCCGCGTGCGCGGAGAACGATCCGGAGGTGGGGTTCGCGGCGGACATCTCGCCGAGCATCCGCATCACCAGCACCACGAGCGTGCCGACGAGTGCGTACGACAGCAGGATGCCGGGGCCTGCGGTGGCGATGCCGGTACTGGAGCCGACGAAGAGGCCGGCGCCGATGACACCGCCGATGGCGATCATCGACAGATGCCGGTTCTTGAGTCCTGCGTGGAGACCGTCCCGGGGACCGTCGTGGGGACCGTTGGCAGTCATGGGGGGAATTCCTTTGTGCCGGGTGAGCGGGCTCTCGCACGAGCGGCGTACGAGTCGGTCCAGTGAAACGGAGGTGGACTGATTCCTGAACCTTTGAATCCAGATCGTTACTTGAGGTTTTCCTGAGGTTCTGTAGTGTTACTCACAATTTCCGGGGCGCGGCCCCGCCCCTGCCCTGCGCCCGCCGCCATGTCACACTCATCCCATGCGCGTGTATCTCGGCTCCGACCATGCGGGCTTCGAACTCAAGAACCACCTCGTCGAGTGGCTGAAGGCGGCGGGCCACGACCCCGTGGACTGCGGCCCCCACATCTACGACGCCGACGACGACTACCCGCCCTTCTGCCTCCGCGCGGCCGAGCGGACGGCGGCCGACCCCGAGGCCCTCGGCATCGTGATCGGCGGCTCCGGCAACGGTGAGCAGATCGCCGCGAACAAGGTGAAGGGCGTGCGGGCGGCGCTCGCCTGGAGCGAGGAGACCGCGTCGCTCGGCCGACAGCACAACAACGCGAACGTCGTCGCGGTGGGCTCGCGCATGCACACGGAGGACGAGGCGACGAAGTTCGTCGAGACCTTCCTGAACACGCCGTTCTCCGAGGGCGAGCGGCACATCCGCCGCATCGACATGCTCACGGCGTACGAGACGACGGGCGACCTCCCGCCGATCCCGGCGCACCACCCCCAGCCGTAGCGTTTGCCCACCCACCCACCCGACTCGGTTGCCTGAGAGGCGAGGCAGCCGGCAGACCTTCGCCCCCGGGCCGGTGGCACCTGACCGCGCAGTTCCCCGCGCCCCTTCGGGGCGCTGCCGATGGCGACGCAGTCCTGTGCTGCTTCGGGGGCGCTGCCGCTGACGATGGCGGCGCAGCCCTGTGCCGCTTCGGGGGCGCTGCCGCTGACGATGGCGACGCAGTCCTGTGCTGCTTCGGGGGCGCTGCCGCTGACGATGGCGACGCGGCCCTGTGCCGCTTCGGGGGCGCTGACGGCGGCCGGGGCGACGCAGTCCTGTGCCGCTTGCGGGGTGCTGCGGTCCGGGTCGGGGTTTTCCGGCCCTTCGACGTTCACTCCTCCACTGACCGAGTCGGGTGGGTGGGTGGGAAAGGAATCACCTCAGTGCCAGAGGGGCACACGATCCACCGGCTCGCGCTGGACTACCGTCGGTTCTGCGGCGGACCCGTACGCGTCACCAGCCCGCAGGGCAAGTTCTCCGACGCCGCGGAGCTGATCGACGGCGCCCCCCTCACCCGTACCGAGGCCCACGGCAAGCACCTCTTCCTCGGCTTCCGCGACAGCGACTGGGTGCACATCCACCTCGGCCTCTTCGGCAAGGTCGCCTTCGGAGACGCCCCCGCGCCCCCGGCCACCGACACCGTCCGCCTCCGCCTGGCGAACCCCGCGGCCTACGTCGACCTGCGCGGCCCCACCACCTGCGCCCTGATCACCGACGCCGAGAAGAACGCCGTACACGCCCGCCTCGGCCCGGACCCGCTCCGCGCCGACGCCGACCCGGACGCGGCGTACCGCAGGATCTCCCGCAGCCGTACGACGATCGCCGCCCTGCTGATGGACCAGAAGGTCATCGCCGGTGTCGGGAACGTCTACCGCGCCGAGGTCCTCTTCCGGCACGGGATCGACCCGTACCGCGCGGGCAGGGACATCACCCCCGCCGAGTGGGACGGCGTCTGGGCCGACCTCGTCGGACTCATGCACGAGGGCGTCCGGAACAACCGCATCGACACCGTCCGGCCCGAGCACACCCCGGAGGCGATGGGCCGGCCGCCGCGCGTGGACGACCACGGCGGCGAGGTGTACGTCTACCGCCGGGCCACCCTGCCCTGCCACCTCTGCGGCACCGGCATCCGCACCGCCGACCTCGCCGCCCGCAACCTCTTCTGGTGCCCCACCTGCCAGAAACGCTGAGAGCGGAAACGCCGAGCGCGCGCTAGAAGCCGTGCGGCAGCCACGGCGGCACCGGTGAGCCGAACGCCACCGACGCCTCCGCCAGCGCCCCCGGCCGCAGTTCGCCCACCCGCCCGGCCCGCGCCAGCGACAGCAGGGACACGCCACCGAGGTACGCCGCCCCCAACTCCCGTACCGACAGCGCCAGCTCGGCCGTGTCCGTCGTACGCTCGCAGGACGCCCCCTTGGTGTCCCCGGTGAGCCGCCAACGGCCCGTGTTCCAGGGACAGAAGGCGTCGTCGACCTCCAACACCACGTCCACCGGCGTCTGATAGGTGCGCGCCGCGAGCGCCGCACCGACGTCCACGAGCCGCACGTACCCCATGTCCCGCAGCCGCGTCAGGCAGCGCCGGATGTCGGAGACCTGGTACTGCCAGGCGTCGTCGACCGGCCGCCCCCGTACCGTCAGCTTCGACATCAGGTCGATGCCGAACAGGAACCGCCACAGCGCCGCGTCGCTCGCCGGGTCGAGCGCGGCGAGGTCGTCCAGCGACACCGTGCCGTCGTGCCCGCTCGGCGACCAGCCCAGCTTCGTACGGAACCGGGCGTACCCGGTGACCCGCCCGTCCCGCTCGGCGACCACGCACTGCAGCGCCGACGCACCGTCCCGCCCGCTCTCCGGGTCCAGCAGCCCCGCCCGCTCCCAGCCCGGCTGCCTGGCCAGCATCCCGGGCCGCAGCGGCACCAGCTCCGCGTAGACCGCCTCGCACGCGTCGAGCACCGCGGCCGGGTCGGCGTACCGCAGCCGTACGTCACCGGTGCCGACCGGCACGTCCAGCGTCACCCGGCTCGTGTCGATCTCCGCGTGCAGCTGGAAGGTCGCGGCGCCGTACCCGAAGCGGCCGTAGATCGCCGGCTCGGAGGCGGTCAGCGCGGCCAGCGGCTCGCCCCACTCCCGGATGTCGTCCAGCTGGCGGCGCATCATCGACGTCAGCACCCCGCGCCGCCGGTGCGTCGCGGCCACGCTCACCATGGTGATCCCCGCGGTGGGCAGCACGGCACCGCCCGGCACCGTCATCCGGAACCGGAACG
Source organism: Streptomyces sp. NPDC058464 (assembly GCF_042721035.1). Classification (NCBI taxonomy): domain Bacteria; kingdom Bacillati; phylum Actinomycetota; class Actinomycetes; order Kitasatosporales; family Streptomycetaceae; genus Streptomyces; species Streptomyces sp. NPDC058464. Next base: position 13,192 of record NZ_JBHXMA010000035.1, on the reverse strand, counting down.
CCCCCGCCGTCCCGACCGGTTCGGACCCGTCCCAGACGGCCAGCGACCGCTCGCACTCGATGAGGGACCGGTCCAGATCGCGCTCCTCGGCAGGTGTCGGACCGGCGCCGAAGGCTCGCACCAGGTGCTCCCACCACCCGTCGAACTCCTCGGGCCGCAGCACCTTCAACTCGGTCGCACGCTCGCTCGCCATACGCCATGCCTACCAGCGCATTGCGGGACGAGCCAGCGAATTTCTCCCGGACGGCGACGCGGGGGCTTCCGGTGAAGTTCACTGTGAAGTCGCACCCGAAGGTGAGCCTCGGACGGGGGACAAGTGGGACCTCCCGTGCCAAGCAGCTGGTCCGATGGATAGGGTCCCGAACTAATGGCAGTAGACCGAGAGCGGCGCGCGAAGGCCGAGACCCTCCCGGCCCGGTGGAAAGTGCAGTGGCACCGGGCCCGCGTCGGCGTGCGCAGAAGCGCCGTGGACTACTTCCGCGGCGACGGCTCCGACTGGATCGCGCTGATCGGACTGCTCCTGACCGTCCCGGTCCTCGCCGCCATGACCCTCGCCAACTCGGTCTGGTTCTCCCCGGCCGCGCTGGTCCTGCCGATCATCGCGGGCGGCCTGCTGCTGCGCCCGGCGAGCCTGCTCGGCCTGTACGCGGCGGCGGCCACCGCCCTGATCGTGGAGTCGGTACGGCTCGGCCCCTACACCGAGGGCCCCTCCCGGGTCACCCCGGGCGTGGTCCTGGTCGTGGCCGCCTGCGGTTTCTTCGGGCTGCTCACCGCCCAGTTCCGCAGCCGGGTCGGCGTGCCCTGGCGGCGCGGCGGCACCATGCTCTTCGACCTGCGCGAACGCATCCGGGTGCAGAGCAAGCTGCCGAAGCTGCCGCCGGGCTGGCACCGCGAGATGGCCCTGCGGCCGGCCGGCGGGCAGTCCTTCTCCGGCGACTTCGTGGTCGCGGCCCGCACGAACAACGGCCGCACGATGGAGGTCGTCCTCACCGACGTCTCCGGCAAGGGCATGGACGCCGCGTCCCGCGCCCTGCTCCTCTCCGGAGCCTTCGGCGGCCTCCTCGGCTCCCTCCCGCCGCACGCCTTCCTCCCCGCCGCCAACGGCTACCTGCTCCGCCAGGACTGGGACGAGGGCTTCGCGACCTCGATACACCTGGTCCTGGACCTCGACTCCGGCGACTACGAGCTGTACTCCGCGGGCCACCCGCCCGGCCTCCAGCTCAGCGCGGGCAGCGGCCGCTGGGAGGAGAAGGCCGCCGAAGGCCCCCTCCTCGGCGTGTACGACGGCGCCCAGTTCGACCCGGTGAAGGGTTCCCTGCGCCCCGGCGACGTCCTGATGATCTTCACGGACGGCCTGGTGGAGACGTCCGACCGCGACATCATGGAAGGCATGGACCGCCTCACGGGAGAGGCCGACCGCTATGTGGCCGGCGGCTTCCACGGCGCGGCCTGGCACCTGATCGAGGCGGTGGCGAAGGACGTCAACGACGACAGGGCGCTGCTGCTGATCTGCCGGGAAGCGGCGAGGTGAGGCAGCCGACGGGGGCTGCGGGCTGTGATTCCCCCGCGGGCCGGTGGGGGTTGCTCGCGCAGTTCCCCGCGCCCCTGACGGGGCGCTGCCCAGCCGCGCCCCATCGAGCCACCCAGCTGCGGGCGCGTCGCAGCAGCTACTCAGCTGCGGGCAGGCGTGCCGCAGGGCGGCACGGGTGGGCACAGCGGCACCCTGCCAACGCCGGTAAGTGACACCCCCCCGCCCCCCCCGGCCACGAGATACTCGCACCGTGACCACCACCCTCACCCTCCCCGAAGTGGAGGCGCTCGCCCGAGCCGCCCACGCCGCGCAGACCGACAAGGCCGGCCGCCCCTACGCCGAGCACCTCGCCGCCGTCGCCCACGGCGTAGCCGCCCGCGGTGGCGACCCGGACCAGATCGCCGCCGCCTGGCTGCACGACTCCGTCGAGGACCACGCCCTCACCGAGGAGTGGCTGGCGACCGCCGCCGTGAGCCCCCGCACGCGGGCCATCGTGCTCGCCCTCACCAAGCACCCCGGCGAGCCCCCGGAGTCGTACGCCCACCGCGTCCTCGCCACGCCCGGCGCCCTGCTCGTCAAGGAAGCCGACCTCGCGCACAACGCCGACCCCGGCCGTCTCGCCGTACTGGACGAGCGCACCCGGAAACGGCTGACCGAGAAGTACGCCCGGATGCGCGCCCTCCTCGGCCTCCCCGCGTAGGCGGAACCCGCGCCGTCACGCGCCGGCCATCTCCCGGCTCCGCGCCCCCCGCTCGCGCTCGCGCTCCCGTTCCCGTTCCCGGGCCAGTTCCGCCGCGTCCCGCCGGAACGCCCACTCCAGCCTCGGCTCCATGGCGAACCGGAACACCCGCCGCACGGGCCGGGTGCACAGCAGCGTCACGCAGGCGCCCGCGAGCGCGGTGACGAGGAGCTCGCCGAGCGGCCGGTGCAGCCACCTCGGGTCGAACCAGCCCGCGTGGACGCCGTACTTCACGACGAAGCCGTGCAGGAGGTAGCCGTACAGCGTGCCCGCGCCCAGTGACGTGAACCACGTCCGGCGGCCCGGTACCCAGGAGAAGAACCCGGCCGTCAGCAGCAGAGAGCAGCCGAACACGGCGAGCACCATCACCGGCCCGCACCACCACGGCGCACCCAGCTCCTGCGCGGCGTCCCGGTGGTAGAACCACGCGGTGTTCATCCGGGGCACGGACCACCAGGAGAACGCCAGCGCGAGGGCGAACACCGGCACCGCGGCGATCCGCACCGGCCACCGGCGCACCAGCCGGAAGTGCTCGGGCCGCAGGCACAGGCCGAGCACGAAGTACGGCAGGAACTGCAGGACCCGCTGCAGGTCGAGGTCGTCACCGATGGACGGGGACACGGACGCCAGCATCGCGATGCCGAAGGCGACCGCAAGGGGATGGCGGACCGCCTTCCACAGGGGCGTGGTCAGGCGCCAGACGAACAGCGCGCACAGGAACCAGGTCAGGTACCAGGGGTCGAGCAGGCTGATGTCCTGGCCGGGGTCGCCGACCACGAAGCGCTGGAAGAGCGAGTAGGCCGTCTCGAACAGGACATAAGGCCCGACGACCCCGGTGACCAGCCGCTTCAGCCGGTCCGGGCGCATGTCGAAGTTCCGGGAGAAGTAGCCGGAGACGATGATGAACGCCGGCATGTGGAAGGCGTACACGACGCAGTACACCGCCTCCAGGACGCGGCTGTCGCCCTTCAGCGGCTCCCATGAGTGACCCATCGCGACGAGCGCGATGGCCAGGTACTTGGCGTTGTCGAAGAACGCGTCGCGCTCCCCGCCCGTCGGCGGCCGGGCCGGGGGACGGGGTGTTCGGTTCTGGCCGGGGGACGTGGCGGCGTCGGACATCTGAGGCACCTTAGCGTCGCCTGTGTGATTTCGTAAAACCGTCGATGTGAATCCCGGTAATCACCGAAGAAGGCCTGTGAACGGGTGGGTGATTTACCGAGGTCGATGCCTGACCGTATGCAGTTCCATGCGGCACTTACACCCGTGATGTCCGCATTAATCCCTGCTAATTAGTGCATAACGCCCGCTGATGGCCTTCCCTTGCCGTGTCTGTGTCAATAATTCGAATTGGCTGCGCGCGTGTTGTGTGGACACCGAAACCATGTCCGTCAATTGCCTTGGATCCAGGGGCGGGTGGGCCCTCGAAATGCGGTGCGGACGGTTGTCGGTGCGCGGTGCATTGTCGACGTTGTGTCACGAACCGCATAGTGCGGCCGGGTTGGTGGCACGATGGATCTGGCGGGGGTGCGGGGCCGTACCCCAGGGCCGGAGAGCGGACCGACCGAGGGTGTGATCAGTTGTGGCCATTTCACTGTCTGTGGTGTTGCTGTTGGCGATCATCCTTGTGGTGATGATGAGAGGGGGGAACATCAAGGCCGGACCCGCCATCGTCGCGGTCCTCTTCGGCTTCTTCCTCGCGTCGACCGGGATGGCCCCCTCCATCCAGCGCTTCCTCGACTCACTGGCCCAGACCATAAATTCGATCAACTTCTGAGCACCGCCGCGTACGCCCGCCGCGCACCCTGCGAAAACGAACAGGGCCAGGGGGAGGAAACATCCTCCGACCTGGCCCTGAACCGTCGAGAGCGGGCGACGGGAATCGAACCCGCGTAGCTAGTTTGGAAGACTAGGGCTCTACCATTGAGCTACGCCCGCACAACACGCGCCGCAGGTCGGTGACCGCGGCACTGGAGGCATCGTAGCGGGTCGTCCGCCGGGTAGGCCAACGTGTTGGTCTGCGCGGATGTCGCGTGGACGTCACGCCGATGCGGGTGAACAAAGCGGCCGACGCAGGCGGCCCGGGCATGTACCCTACGTGTCGCACCGATACGGGGTGTGGCGCAGCTTGGTAGCGCGTCCGCTTTGGGAGCGGAAGGCCGTGGGTTCAAATCCCGCCACCCCGACCACCACCTGACGGCGTCCGTCTTGATCGCCTTTTGGGGCCCTGAGCCGCTGCGGTTACTATGCAAGCTGCGCGCCCGTGTGTCCCGGCTCCCCAGTACGGCGGCCTACGAACTCCTCCGGGCGGCGAAACTCCGCCGGGCCCCTCTGGCGCCGGCAGAACCCAAGAAGTCAGCCACAAGGAGACCGAACCGTGAAGAGCGCCGTGGAGACCCTGAACCCGACCCGGGTTCGGCTCACTGTCGAGGTGCCCTTCGAGGAGCTCAAGGACAGCCTCGACGCGGCGTACAAGAAGATCAACCAGCAGGTCACGGTGAAGGGCTTCCGCAAGGGCAAGATCCCGGCCCGGGTCATCGACCAGCGGTTCGGCCGCGGTGCGGTCCTGGAGGAGGCGGTCAACGACGCGCTTCCGAAGTTCTACACCGAAGCGGTCAACGAGGCCGAGCTGAACCCGCTGGGCCAGCCCGACGTCGACATCACCGAGCTGAAGGACGGCGAGACGCTGAACTTCACCGCCGAGGTCGACGTCCGCCCGGCCCTCGAGATCCCGGACTACTCGGGCATCGAGGTCGAGGTCGACGCCGTCGAGGTCAGCGACGAGGACGTCGAGAAGTCGGTCGAGCAGCTCCGTGAGCGCTTCGCCTCCACCTCCCCGGTGGAGCGCGCCGCCGAGGACGGCGACGTCGTCACCATCGACCTGGAGGCCAAGGTCGACGGCGAGGTCCTGGAGGACGGCATCGCCAGCGGTGTCTCCTACACCATCGGCTCCGGCGAGCTCCTCGACGGCATCGACGACGCCGTGAAGGGCCTGGAGGCCGGTGGCGAGGCCACCTTCACCTCCGAGCTCAAGGGCGGCTCCGCGGCCGGCCGCGAGGCCGAGGTCACCGTCAAGGTCACCCAGGTCGCCGCCCGCGAACTTCCCGAGCTGGACGACGAGTTCGCGCAGCTCGCTTCTGAGTTCGACACCCTGGACGAGCTCAAGGAAGACAGCCGCAAGCGTCTCGCCAACATGAAGACGTACGACCAGGCCACGCAGGCCCAGGAGCGCGTCCTGGAGAAGCTCCTGGAGCTCGTCGAGGTGCCCGTCCCCGAGAAGCTGCTCGAGGACGAGATCAACACCCGCAAGCACAACCTGGAGCACCACCAGCTCGGCCAGATGGGCCTCGACCTCGCGAAGTACCTGGAGATCCAGGGCAAGACCGAGGAGGAGTTCGAGACCGAGACCCGCGAGGCCGCGGTCAAGGGCATCAAGACCCAGTTCGTCCTCGACGAGCTGGTCAAGGTCGAGAAGCTGAACGTCAACCAGGAGGAGCTCACCGAGCACCTCATGCGGCGCGCGGCCTCCTCCGGCATGTCCCCCGACCAGTTCGCCCAGGCCGTCGTCGAGGGCGGCCAGGTCCCGCTCCTGGTCGGCGAGGTCGCCCGCGGCAAGGCCCTGGCCGTCGTGGTCGAGGCCGCCACGGTGAAGGACACCAACGGCGAGATCGTCGACCTGGACGACGAGGACGAGGACGAGACCCAGGCGGAGGCCCCCGAGGCCGCCGCCGAGGCCACGGACGCCTCGGACGCCTCCGCCGAGGAGAAGACCGAGGGCTGAGCCCTATTGCGCCCGTAACGGCGTACAGGGGGCTCCTGGGCACTGTCCCGGGGGCCCCTTCGTCATCCCCTGGGCTGCAGCAGCGCGCCCCGAAGGCGGCGCAGCCGCCGCTGGGGGCGCGGGGCTGTGTTTGACATGCGGCTACCGCCGCGTGGGCGCGACCAGCCCCCACGCGCCCGCACTCGCCCACCCACCGTCACGGTCACGGCGGGCCGACAGCGGCCCTGCCACCGGAGGCACCCGCACTACGCCCCCGGCGAACAGCCCTGTTACCGGGATTCCCCGAAGGGACCATCGCGTTAGGGTCCATGAGTACGAGGGCAGCCAAGCCCCCGGCTACGGAAACGTGAGACGGCCCGGCGCCGTCGTAAGACGAGCAGGTGGATACGTGACGAATCTGATGCCCTCAGCCGCCGGCGAGCCTTCCTTCGGCGGTGGCCTCGGCGACCAGGTCTACAACCGGCTGCTCGGCGAGCGGATCATCTTCCTGGGCCAGCAGGTGGACGACGACATCGCCAACAAGATCACCGCGCAGCTGCTGCTGCTCGCGGCCGAGCCCAACAAGGACATCTTCCTCTACATCAACAGCCCCGGCGGCTCGGTGACGGCCGGCATGGCGATCTACGACACCATGCAGTTCATCCCGAACGACGTGGTCACCATCGCCATGGGCATGGCGGCCTCGATGGGCCAGTTCCTGCTCACCGGCGGCACCGCGGGCAAGCGCTTCGCCCTGCCGCACACGGACATCATGATGCACCAGGGCTCCGCGGGCCTGGGCGGTACGGTCTCGGACATCAAGATCCAGGCCCAGTACCTGCTGCGCACCAAGAAGACCATGTCCGAGCTGACCGCCCTGCACTCCGGCCAGACCGTCGAGACGATCGTCCGCGACGGCGACCGCGACCGCTGGTTCACCCCGGAAGAGGCCAAGGAGTACGGTCTCATCGACGGGATCATCACGCATGCCTCCGGTGTTCCGGGAGGCGGCGGCACCGGCGCCTCCTGAGCCCGGCCACGCCACGCTCCGCCGAGACTCCAGCCCCCCGAACGCCACCAGGACGGTGAACACCCTCATGAGCAACATTCCCGGCGCCGCTGACGCCCGCTACGACGGGCCCCGGCCCGACGCCCGCTACGTCATCCCGCGCTTCGTCGAGCGCACCTCCCAGGGCATCCGCGAGTACGACCCGTACGCGAAGCTCTTCGAGGAGCGCGTGATCTTCCTCGGCGTCCAGATCGACGACGCCTCCGCCAACGACGTCATGGCGCAGCTGCTGTGCCTGGAGTCGATGGACCCGGACCGGGACATCTCGATCTACATCAACAGCCCGGGCGGCGACATGACCGCCCTCACGGCGATCTACGACACGATGCAGTTCGTGAAGCCCGACATCCAGACGGTCTGCATGGGCCAGGCGGCCTCCGCCGCGGCCATCCTGCTGGCCGCCGGCACCCCCGGCAAGCGCATGGCGCTGCCGAACTCGCGTGTGCTGATCCACCAGCCGGCCGGTTCCACCGGCCGCGGCCAGCTCTCCGACCTGGAGATCATCGCCAACGAGTTCACGCGGATGCGTGAGCAGCTGGAGGACATGCTGGCCAAGCACTCCAACCGGCCGATCGAGCAGGTCCGCGAGGACATCGAGCGCGACAAGATCCTCACGGCCGAGGAAGCGCTCGAGTACGGCATCGTGGACCAGATCATCTCCACCCGGAAGATGAACAACGCGGACGTCCGCTGACAGAGGCCGCTGACAGAGAATGTATTCTCTGCCGCCCTTGGCCCGGTTTGACTGCGCGCACCACAGGGTGCACGTCAAAGTGAACCGTGCCAAGGGGGGCCCGTACGGAGGGCCCGGCAAGGTACCGTCGACATAAGGCAGCACCAGGAGCCGCTGGATTCGAGAGAGTCCAGGCGTCTCCCAGGCGAAGGGGAAGCACACCGTGGCACGCATCGGTGACGGCGGCGATCTGCTCAAGTGCTCGTTCTGCGGCAAGAGCCAGAAGCAGGTCAAGAAGCTCATCGCAGGGCCCGGTGTGTACATCTGCGACGAGTGCATCGATCTCTGCAACGAGATCATCGAGGAGGAGCTCGCCGAGACGAGCGAGGTGCGCTGGGAGGAACTCCCGAAGCCCCGCGAGATCTACGAGTTCCTGGAGGGCTACGTGGTGGGCCAGGAGCCCGCCAAGAAGGCCCTCTCGGTCGCGGTGTACAACCACTACAAGCGGGTCCAGGCCGGCGAGAACGGCGGCGCCCAGGGCCGCGACGACGCCATCGAGTTGGCGAAGTCCAACATCCTGCTGCTGGGCCCCACGGGCTCCGGCAAGACGCTCCTCGCACAGACCCTGGCCCGCATGCTGAACGTCCCGTTCGCGATCGCCGACGCCACCGCGCTGACGGAGGCCGGCTACGTGGGCGAGGACGTGGAGAACATCCTCCTCAAGCTGATCCAGGCCGCGGACTACGACGTCAAGAAGGCCGAGACCGGGATCATCTACATCGACGAGATCGACAAGGTAGCCCGTAAGAGCGAAAATCCTTCGATCACGCGAGACGTCTCCGGCGAGGGTGTGCAGCAGGCCCTTCTCAAGATCCTCGAGGGCACCACGGCCTCCGTCCCGCCGCAGGGCGGCCGCAAGCACCCGCACCAGGAGTTCATCCAGATCGACACGACGAACGTGCTGTTCATCGTGGGCGGTGCGTTCGCCGGCCTGGAGAAGATCATCGAGTCCCGGGCGGGCGCCAAGGGCATCGGCTTCGGCGCGACGATCCGCTCCAAGCGGGAGCTGCAGTCCAAGGACCAGTTCGAGGACGTCATGCCCGAGGACCTGGTCAAGTTCGGCATGATCCCGGAGTTCATCGGCCGCCTCCCGGTCATCACCTCGGTCCACAACCTGGACCGCGAGGCCCTGCTGCAGATCCTCATCGAGCCGCGCAACGCGCTCGTCAAGCAGTACCAGCGCCTCTTCGAACTCGACGGCGTGGAGCTGGACTTCGAGCGCGAGGCCCTGGAGGCCATCGCCGACCAGGCCATCCTCCGCCAGACCGGCGCGCGAGGCCTGCGCGCCATCATGGAAGAGGTCCTCATGTCGGTGATGTACGAGGTCCCGTCCCGCAAGGACGTGGCCCGCGTCGTCATCACGGCCGACGTCGTCCACTCCAACGTCAACCCGACCCTGATCCCGCGCGACGCGCGAGGCCGGGGCGCGGGGGAGCAGAAGTCGGCGTAACCCCTCGACACCGAAGCGCCGGGCCCTCCTCGGAGGACCCGGCGCTTTCACGTGTGCCGTTCTCGCGTGTGCCGACGGCTACTTGGCGACGCGGACCGCACTCCGCACATCGGCCGCGATCTTCGCCGACTCGTCCAGGGTGTACGTCTTCACACCCGCCGTCGGCTCCACGATGCCGATCGTGCTGTAGTCCGACCAGATGCACATGTACGCCGTCTGGTCCTTGCCGGTGAGCTGGCTCTTGCCCGTCGCCTGCTGGCACTTCATCACCGCGCCGTCCAGACCGGCGGGCGAGACGGACTGCGCGTCGCCGACCAGCTTCACGTCGTCGTCGGAGCCGCTGTTCGCCTTCATCTGGGCGAAGGTGGTGTCCAGCGCCGCCTGCGGGTCCTTCACCGAGCCGTACACGCCGAAGAAGGTGAAGTTCTCGGCGGTCTGCGCCTTGGCCACGCTGGTCGGGTCGGTGGTGTCGAGCGAGCTCAGGTCGATGGTCGAGTAGAACGCGCCGACCGAGGTGGCGTCGGTGACACCGGCCTTGGCGAGGTCCTTCGCGTCGCTCGAACTCGCCTTCTCCTCCGAGGAGTCGCCGTACCGCTTGTACTTGCCGGACAGCACGGAGGCCGGCGCGGTGAGCTTGTGCGGTCCGTCGTCCTCGATCGAGCCGGATCCGCTGCCGCCGAGCACGAAGTACGCCCCGACGCCGATCGCCGCCACCACGGCGACCGCGCCGATGACCAGCCCCGTCTTCTTCTTCCCGCCCCCGGGAGCCGGCGGCTGCGGAACGCCGTAGGGAGGCTGGCCGTAGGGCGGCTGCTGGCCGTACGGGTTCGGCTGCGGGGGAACGCCCTGCTGCGGGTAGCCGTAACCCGGCTGCGGCGGCTGCTGCCCGTAGGGCCCCGGCTGCGGCGGGGCCGCCGGCGGAGTCTGCTGCGGGTAGCCGTAGCCGGGCTGGGGCGCCTGCGGCGGCTGGCCGTACGGACCCGGCTGCTGCCCGTACGGTCCCGGCTGCTGAGGCGGCGGCCCTCCGTACGGGCCCGGCTGGTTGTAGCTCATCTCTGGGTTCCCCTCCAGATGCTTATGTGTTCCCGACATCCTGGCTCAGTCACAGGGAACTCACGGCACGGGGGTGCCCACCGTTACAGAACAAACGCGTTTCGGGACAGTGCCGGGACACCCCTAAACTGGGGCCCGTGACCGAGAACGCTCAGCAGCAGCCCACAGCGCCCAGCACCGAACTGCCGACCCAGTACGCGCCGGCCGACGTAGAGGGGCCGCTGTACGAGAGCTGGGTAGAGCGCGGTTACTTCGCGGCCGACGCCAAGAGCGACAAGCCCGCGTACACCATCGTCATCCCCCCGCCCAACGTCACCGGTTCCCTGCACCTGGGCCACGCCTTCCAGCACACGCTGATGGACGCGCTGACCCGCCGCAAGCGCATGCAGGGCTTCGAGTCGCTGTGGCTGCCCGGCATGGACCACGCCGGCATCGCCACCCAGAACAAGGTCGAGCAGCAGCTCGCCGAGGAGGGCAAGTCCCGTCACGACCTCGGCCGGGAGGCGTTCGTCGAGCGCGTCTGGCAGTGGAAGGAAGAGTACGGCGGCAGGATCCTCGGCCAGATGCGCCGGCTCGGCGACGGCGTCGACTGGGACCGCGAGCGCTTCACCATGGACGAGGGCCTCTCCAAGGCCGTCCAGACCATCTTCAAGAAGCTCTTCGACGACGAGCTGATCTACCGCGCCGAGCGCATCATCAACTGGTGCCCGCGCTGTCTGACGGCCATCTCGGACATCGAGGTGGAGTACCAGGAGGACGACGGCGAGCTGGTCTCCATCAAGTACGGCGAGGGGGACGACACACTGGTCGTCGCCACCACGCGTGCGGAGACGATGCTCGGTGACACCGCGGTCGCCGTCCACCCGGACGACGAGCGGTACCGGCACCTCATCGGCAAGCGCATCAAGCTCCCGCTGACCGACCGCTCGATCCCCGTCGTCGCGGACACGCACGTCGACCCGGAGTTCGGCACGGGTGCCGTCAAGGTCACCCCGGCCCACGACCCGAACGACTTCGCGATCGGCCAGCGCCACGGCCTGGAGTCCATCACGGTGATGGACGAGCGCGCGATCATCACGGTCCACGGCCCCTTCGAGGGACTCGACCGCTTCGAGGCGCGTTCCGCGATCGTCGCGGCGCTGCGCTCGCAGGGCCGGATCGTCGCCGAGAAGCGCCCGTACGTCCACAGCGTCGGCCACTGCTCGCGCTGCCAGACCACCATCGAGCCGCGCCTGTCCATGCAGTGGTGGGTCAAGGTCGGCCCGCTGGCGCAGGCGGCGGGCGACGCGGTCCGCGACGGCCGGGTCGAGATCCACCCCGCCGACATGTCGAAGCGCTACTTCGACTGGGTCGACAACATGCACGACTGGTGCATCTCGCGCCAGTTGTGGTGGGGCCACCGGATCCCGGTCTGGTACGGCCCCGAGGGCGAGGTCGTCTGCGTCGGCCCCGACGAGGAGCCGCCCGGCACCGAGGCGGAGGGCTGGACCCAGGACCCCGACGTCCTGGACACCTGGTTCTCCTCCGGCCTGTGGCCCTTCTCGACCCTCGGCTGGCCCGAACGCACCCCGGATCTCGAGAAGTTCTACCCGACCGACGTCCTGCTCACGGGCCACGACATCATCTTCTTCTGGGTCGCCCGGATGATGATGTTCGGCCTCTACGCGATGGACGGCGAGGTCCCCTTCAGGACCATCGCCCTGACCGGCCTGGTCCGCGACCAGTTCGGCAAGAAGATGTCGAAGTCCTCGGGCACGGCCGTCGACCCGCTCGACTGGATGAACCAGTACGGCTCCGACGCCGTCCGCTTCACCCTGGCCCGCGGCGCCAACCCCGGCACCGACGTGCCGATCGGCGAGGACTGGGTCCAGGCGTCCCGGAACTTCGCCAACAAGATCTGGAACGCGACCCGCTTCGCCCTGATGAACGGCGCGACCGTCGAGGGCCCGCTCCCGGACCCTGCCGAGATGTCGGCGACGGACCGCTGGATCCTCTCCCGCCTCAACAAGACGGTCGCCGAAGTCGACGCGTTCTACGACGACTTCCAGTTCGCCAAGCTGTCGGACTCCCTCTACCACTTCGCGTGGGACGAGGTCTTCGACTGGTACGTCGAGCTGTCCAAGACCACCTTCCAGGCGGGCGGCCGGGGCGCCGAGGTCTCCCGGCGCGTCCTCGGCGAGGTCCTCGACGTCACCCTGAAGCTGCTCCACCCGGTCGTCCCGTTCGTCACGGACACCCTGTGGACGACGCTGACCGGCGGCGAGTCGGTCGTGATCGCCGACTGGCCGTCCACTGTGCAGGTTCCTGGTGCTGACGCACCGGGCGGCTTCCGGGACGACGCGGCCGAGCGGGAGATCGAGAGCCTTCAGTCCGTCATCACCGAGGTCCGCCGCTTCCGCGCCGACCAGGGCCTGCAGCCCGGCCAGCGGGTCCCGGCCCGCCTCACCCTGGACGGCACGGCCCTCGCCCCGCACGAGGCGGCCATCCGCCAGCTGCTGCGCCTCCAGCCGGAGGGCGACGCCTTCGCGGCGACGGCCACCCTTCCGGTCGCCGGCGCCGCGGTCGCGCTCGACCTCTCCGGCACCATCGACGTGGCGGCCGAGCGCAAGCGCCTCGCGAAGGACCTCGCCGCCGCGGAGAAGGAGAAGGCCCAGGCGACGGGCAAGCTGGGCAACGAGGCGTTTTTGGCGAAGGCCCCGGACAACGTGGTGGAGAAGATCCGGACCCGGCTCGCCAAGGCCGACGAGGACATCGCCCGTATCCAGGCCCAGCTGGACCGCCTTCCGCAGGCGTAGCCGAGCGGTCTCTGCAGGCGTAGCCGAAGCGTCCCCGCAGGCGTCCGGCAGCCCCTTCCCAGGGG
>NZ_JBHXMA010000034.1:0-125477 GCF_042721035.1 Streptomyces sp. NPDC058464 | reverse complement strand
CCTTTTTTGTTTTCCCACCCCCGGGGGCCCGTCGACGTACGTTGCCGTCGACGGGCGCCGTCCACACACAGATACCCTTGACATGTGACCGACGCCCAAGACACCGCAGCAGACAGTTCACTGCGCACCACCGGGGGCACCCCTCCGGACGACGCCGGATCTTCTGTGACGGGGGCGCCGATCCCTTTGCTGGAGCCCCGTGAGGGCATTCCGCCGGTGGTCGTGGACGAGGCCGCACTGGCCCGCGTGATCGCCGCCTTCGCCGCCGGCTCCGGCCCCGTCGCCGTCGACGCCGAGCGCGCCTCCGGCTACCGCTACGGCCAGCGCGCCTACCTCGTCCAGCTGCGTCGCGAGGGCGCCGGGACCGCGCTGATCGACCCCGTCGCCTGCCCCGACCTGTCGGGCCTCGGCGAGTCGCTGGCCGGCGTCGAGTGGGTGCTGCACGCGGCCACCCAGGACCTGCCCTGCCTGCGCGAGATAGGCATGACGCCCAGCAGCCTCTTCGACACCGAGCTGGCCGGGCGGCTCGCCGGGTTTCCCCGGGTCGGGCTGGGCGCGATGGTCGAGGGCGTCCTCGGCTTCGTGCTCGAAAAGGGCCACTCCGCCGTCGACTGGTCGACCCGGCCGCTGCCCGAGCCCTGGCTGCGGTACGCGGCGCTGGACGTCGAGCTGCTCGTCGACCTGCGGGACGCCCTGGAGAAGGAGCTGGACCGGCAGGGGAAGCTGGAGTGGGCGCGGCAGGAGTTCGACGCCATCGCGGCGGCGCCGCCGGCCGAGCCGAGAAAGGACCCCTGGCGCCGGACGTCCGGGATGCACAAGGTGCGCCGGCGCCGGCAGCTGGCGGTGGTGCGGGAGCTGTGGGAGACCCGGGACCGGATCGCGCAGAAGCGCGACGTGTCGCCGGGCAAGGTGCTCGGCGACACGGCCATCGTGGAGGCGGCGCTGGCACTGCCGGTCAACGTGCACGCCCTCGCGGGGCTGAACGGCTACGGCCACCGGATGGGGCGGCGGCAGCTGGAGCAGTGGCAGGCGGCGGTGGACCGCGCCAAGGCGCTGCCGGACACCGCGCTGCCGCAGCCGGGGCAGCCGGTGACGGGGCCGCCGCCGCCCCGGGCGTGGGCCGACAAGGACCCCGCGGCGGCGGCTCGCCTGTCGGCGGCCCGGGCGGCGGTCTCCGAGCTGGCCGAGCGGCTCACCATGCCGCAGGAGAACCTGATCGCGCCGGACACCGTGCGCAGGCTCTGCTGGGAGCCCCCGAAGGTGGTCGACGCGGAGACCGTGGGGACCGCGCTGGTGGGGTACGGCGCGCGGCCCTGGCAGGTGGAGCAGGTGACGCCGGTGCTGGTGGCGGCGCTGTCCGCCTAGGCGGACGGCGCGGCCGACGCCCGGCATCCGGCGCCCGGCCCCCGCGCTCAGACCGGGCCTGCTCCGGCCGGTTCGTCCCGGGACGGTTCCGGACCGGCCGCGTCGGCGTGACCGGCCGGGTCTTCGAGGAACGCGGTGTAGAGATGTCTGCCCCGGTTCACGGAGAAGTCGATCTCGGGCAGGAGGTCCGGGACCGCGATCGCGGTCGCCAGATTGCGGTACATGCGTGAGATCCGTGCCTCGACATTTCCCAGGTGCCGGTCGACGATGTCCGAGATGAGCACCGCTCCGGCCCAGTCGCCCGCGATTTGGTAGGCCTGCTGCTCCACGTCGACGAACTGTTTCAGCTCGCCGCGTCGCCGCGCTTCGGAAAGCTGTCCCGTGTTGAAAGCGATCCAGTCCGGCCACGGGGTGCCATAGGTCTCCGGCGCATTACTGTGGAACGACAGTTTCAAAGCGGCCTGAAGGGCATTCTCGCGGGAGATCCGGTAAGCGAGGATCATCCCGATGTCGACCACTTCCTGGAGCATGATCCGCTGTGCCCGCAGACCGTCCATGGACAGCGTGTCCCGCATGATGGCCGTCGCCACTTCGACCTTTCCGCCCGGGAAATGCCTGTAGAAGGCTCCTTTGCTGGTCCGTGCGGCGGTGATGAGGTCACCGACCGACGTCCCTTCGTAGCTGTCCACCACGAAGAGCGCCCCGGCGGCGTCGAGAATGCGCTGCCTCGTGTCGATCGCACGCTGTTGCTGACGTCGCGGTCTGCGCGGATTACTCATTCGATCTCGCCTTCGAGACCCGTTCACGGGTTCACAGGTTCACGGATTCGCGACTGAACATGATTTGTCCGGGATAACCGCGTACGCGCCAATTCAGCCCCCTGATATTACCTCGAAGATCGGACCGCGCGAGGGGCTTGAGTCATTGTTCGTGACCATACGCGGCAGTGGTGGCACGTAAGGGCTCCTGTCCCTTATCGGCACTGACCGGCCCCGCCACCCGCCACCCCGGACACCGCCTGCGACCGACGCTCGCTTGACGTGATCGGGCCAGGGTTCCAGACTGGGCGCCTGACAGAACAGACCGATCGGTCCCTTCTGGCGCAGGCCTCATCCGGGCAACACGGACATCCCTCCTTCGGGGCGGGACATACCGGTTGCCCTGAGCGTCCGGTCGGTCGCCCAAGCAGGGGGGTTGTCGCCCGAATCCGGGGAAAAGCCCTGCAGTTGGGGGACCAGCGTGCTGTTCTGCCGCAACAGACGAGGGACGGAGCACAAGAGACCACTCGGTCCGAACAAGACCCGGTGACCCAGGGGCCGGAAACACCACCCGGACCACTGCCCAGCCCATGCACGGGGGCGCATTGAGCGGGCGTCATGGCACACGCCCGATCGAGGACCGCCGGCCCCCACCTCACCGAGGGGAGTCTCTGTGCACGCACGCGGCCGTTCACATGTGCCCGGCGAACACCTGGGCGGGCGGTCAGCACCGCCACCGGGCACGGCGCGGCAGTGCCCTTTCAGACACTTTCACCGGCCGAGCGGCAAGCCGAACCGCGGCTGCGCACCCGCCGACACCCGCTGACCCCGTCCAGCAGCCAGCCGCCCACCCGCTCGGGAGCCCGCCGCCATGACCACCCTCCCCTCGTCCTCTGCCGTCGCGGCCGCACTGCGGGCCGGTCCCGCCGGCGCCGTGGCGGTGGTCGCCCCGTACGACGGCGGGGGCCCGTATCAGCGGTCCTTCGAGCGACAGGGCCTGCGGACCGTGGCCGTCCTCCCGGAGCACCGGCTGCGCCCGCCGGCGTACCGGAACGCGCCACCGCCCGTCGGGTACGGCGACAGGGTCGTGCACCGGGGGCTGCGGCAGACGGTCAAGGCGCTGCGGGCGCTGGGGGTGTCCGCCGTCGTCGCGGGCGGCGCCGAGGGGGTCGAGCTGGCCGAGCGGATCGCCTGGCACCTCGGACTGCCCGGAGCCGATCCGGTGTCCTCGGAGCTGAGGTACGACCGCGGTGCCCAGGCGGCCCGGCTGTCCCGGCTGGGGATCCCGGCGCTGCGCGGCATCCGCACCGCGCGTCCGGCCGACGCCGTGACCTGGGCACGGTCGCACCCGGCGGCCCGCTACCTGCTCGCGCCGGCGGCCGTCGGAACCCCGGTCGACGCGGTGGAATGCGCGGACGAACGCCAGATCGGCGCGGCCTGGCCGGCCCTGTGGCACGCGACCGCCCAGCACTCCGCAAGCCCGCACCTGGTGCTCAGCGAGCTGCCCGGTCGCCACCGGTACACGGTCGACACCGTCACCCGCCCGGGCCCGGACGGACGGCCCGAGCACCTCGTCACCGGCCTGCGGGCGGACGTTCCCGCCGGTCCCGCCGGTCCCGCCGGTCCCGCCGGTCCCACCGGCCCCACCGGCCCCACCGGCCCTGCCGGTCCGTACGCGCCGGGCGGCCCGCCGGCACCCGCCCTCGCGCGCTACACGGCCCGGGTGCTGGACGCGCTCGGCGTGGTGTGCGGCCCGGCCACCACGCGGCTCGCGTACGGCGACGGCGACACGGCCCGCCGCGGGCCGCTGCTGATCTGCGCGATCGCGGCGCCCGTCATGACACGGGCCGACGAGGCACCGCGTCCGACGACCGGCCGTCACCGGGCCTCGGGTGTGCCGGACCCCTGGCCCGCTCCCGCCGTCCCGTTCTTCCGGGACCGTTCATGACCCGACGCCCGTCCGCCTGCGTACACCACCACCCGAGAGGAGCCCCCGTGCTCACGTCACCCGCGCCCCGGCCCCACCCCGCCCGCACCCGGCGGCTGTTGACGGGCAACGCCCGCATCTTCGAACTGGGCATGTCGCGGACCGAGCCGTCTCCGCGGCATCCCTGCGCCGCCCCGGTGACGCGCCGTGGGGCGCCTCCGCGCAGGCGTCTTTCCATGTGACGTTCGCCGCTCCACCCGCCAGGACTGGGCAGCCACGTTACTCATAAGTAGCATGGGGCCTGAGCGCGCGCTCAGCGCATCGCAGCAGTGCCATCCCGCACCCTGGAGGAGAGCCAATCGTGCCTCGTACCGTCAGGGATGTCGTCTTCGTCGACGGCGTCCGTACCCCGTTCGGCAAGGCGGGCCCGAAGGGCATCTACCACGAGACCCGCGCCGACGACCTCGTCGTGAAGGCGATCCGGGAGCTGCTGCGCCGCAACCCCGGGCTGGACACCAAGAAGATCGACGAGGTCGCCATCGCCGCGACCACGCAGATCGGTGACCAGGGTCTGACCATCGGCCGTACCGCGGGCATTCTCGCGGGCCTGCCGACCTCCGTGCCCGGCTACTCCATCGACCGCATGTGTGCCGGCGCCCTGACCGCCGTCACCACGGTCGCCGGTTCCGTCGCCTTCGGCGCGTACGACGTCGCCATCGCCGGCGGTGTCGAGCACATGGGCCGCCACCCGATGGGCGAGGGCGTGGACCCGAACCCGCGGTTCGTCAGCGAGAAGCTGGTGGACGAGTCGGCGCTGTTCATGGGCATGACCGCCGAGAACCTGCACGACCGCTACCCGCAGATCACCAAGGAGCGCGCGGACGAGTACGCGGTGCGCTCCCAGGAGAAGGCCGCGAAGGCGTACGCCAACGGCAAGATCCAGGCCGACCTGGTGCCGATCTCGGTGCGTCGCACCAACCCCGAGGGCGGCGAGACCGGTTGGGGTCTCGTGACGGCCGACGAGCCGATGCGCCCGGGCACGACGCTGGAGAACCTCACCGGTCTCAAGACGCCGTTCCGTGTGCACGGCCGGGTCACCGCGGGTAACGCGGCCGGTCTCAACGACGGTGCGACCGCCTCGCTCATCGCGTCCGAGGACTTCGCCCGCGAGAACAACCTGCCGGTGAAGATGCGTCTCGTGGCGTACTCCTTCGCGGGTGTCGAGCCGGAGGTCATGGGCTACGGCCCGATCCCGGCCACGGAGAAGGCCCTCGCGCAGGCGGGTCTGTCGATCTCCGACATCGGTCTCTTCGAGATCAACGAGGCCTTCGCCGTGCAGGTGCTGGCCTTCCTGGAGCATTACGGCATCGCGGACGACGACGAGCGCGTCAACCAGTACGGCGGCGCGATCGCCTTCGGTCACCCGCTCGCCTCCTCGGGTGTGCGTCTGATGACGCAGCTGGCCCGCCAGTTCGAGGAGCAGCCGAACGTCCGCTACGGCCTGACCACCATGTGCGTCGGCTTCGGCATGGGCGCGACGGTCATCTGGGAGAACCCGCACTTCGAGGGGGACAAGTGAGCACCACCGCCGAGCTTCTGAAGCAGGCCTCGGACCTGTTCCCCGACGAGGTCGTCACGTCGGCGCACGTGCGCCACTTCGACCTGCCGTCCGGGGCCGGCCGCTTCGCGCTGATCACCCTGGACAACGGCCTGGACCACACCAAGCCGACCACCTTCGGCCCGGCCTCGCTGGCGAACCTGAACACCGCCATCGACCAGGTGGAGAAGGAGGCCGCCGACGGCACGATCGTCGGTATCGGCATCACCGGCAAGCCGTTCATCTTCGCGGTCGGCGCCGACCTCAAGGGCGTCGAGCTCCTCAAGGAGCACGAGCACGCGCTGGCCATCGGCAAGGGCGGCCACGAGGTCTTCAAGCGCCTCGCGGGCCTCGCGGTGCCGACGTTCGCGTACTACAACGGTGCCGCCATGGGCGGTGGCGTCGAGGTCGGTCTGCACTGCAAGTACCGGACCGTGTCCAAGGCCATCCCGGCGTTCTCCCTCCCCGAGGTCTTCCTCGGTCTGGTCCCGGGCTGGGGCGGCTGCGCGCTGCTGCCGAACCTGATCGGCGCCGACAAGGCCGTCTCGGTGATCATCGAGAACAGCCTCAACCAGAACAAGCAGCTCAAGGGTCAGCAGGTCTTCGACCTCGGCATCGCCGACGCGATCTTCGAGGGCGCCGACTTCCTGGAGCAGTCGCTGATCTGGACCGCCCAGGTGCTGAAGGGCGACATCGAGGTCGAGCGCCCGGTGATCGACCGCGGCGAGGCCTGGGACCAGGCCGTCGCGCGCGGCCGGTTCATCGCGGACTCCAAGGTGCACGGCGCCGCCCCGGCCGCCTACCGCGCCCTGGACATCATCGCCGCCGCCAAGAACGGCGACCTCCAGCAGGGTTACGACGCCGAGGACCTGGCGCTCGCCGACCTGATCATGGGCGGTGAACTGCGCGCCGGCATCTACGCGTTCAACCTGGTGCAGAAGCGCGGCAAGCGCCCCGCCGGTGCCCCGGACAAGAACCTGGCGCGTCCGGTCACCAAGGTGGGCGTCGTGGGCGCGGGCCTCATGGCCTCGCAGCTCGCGCTGCTCTTCCTGCGCCGCCTGGAGGTGCCGGTCGTGCTGACCGACATCGACCAGGAGCGCGTCGACAAGGGTGTGGGCTACGTCCACGCCGAGATCGACAAGCTGCTCGGCAAGGGCCGTATCAACCAGGACAAGGCCAACCGCCTCAAGGCGCTGGTGACGGGTGTCCTGGACAAGGCCGAGGGCTTCGCCGACGCCGACTTCATCATCGAGGCGGTCTTCGAGGAGATCGGCGTCAAGCAGCAGGTGTTCGCGGAGGTCGAGGCGGTCGCCCCGGCGCACGCGATCCTGGCGACGAACACCTCCTCCCTCTCGGTGACGGAGATGGCGTCGAAGCTCAAGAACCCCGAGCGGGTCGTGGGCTTCCACTTCTTCAACCCGGTCGCGATCCTGCCGCTCCTGGAGATCGTCCGCGGCGAGCAGACCGACGACGCCTCGCTGGCCACGGCCTTCGCCGTCGCCAAGAAGCTGAAGAAGACGGCGGTTCTGGTGAAGGACGCCCCGGCGTTCGTCGTGAACCGCATCCTCACCCGCTTCATGGGCGAGATCCAGAACGTCATCGACGAGGGCACCCCGGTCGAGGTCGCGGAGAAGGCGGTCGAGCCGCTGGGCCTGCCGATGTCCCCGCTGGTCCTGCTCGAGCTGGTCGGTCCCGCCATCGGCCTGCACGTCTCGGAGACCCTCAACCGGGCCTTCCCGGACCGCTTCACGGTCTCCCCGAACCTCGCGGCCGTCGTCAAGGCGGGCAAGCGCGGCTTCTACGTGTACGACAGCGGGAAGCCGGAGCTGGACCCCGAGGTCGCCGCGCTGCTGCAGCAGGGCGACTCGGTCCTCAGCGAGGAGCAGGTCCGTGACCGCGTCCTCGACGCGGTGGCGCAGGAGATCGGGCTCATGCTCGACGAGGGTGTCGTCGCCGAGGCGCAGGACATCGACCTCTGCCTGATCACGGGCGCCGGCTGGCCCTTCCACCTGGGCGGCATCACGCCGTACCTGGACCGCGAGGGCGTCTCGGAGCGTGTGAACGGCAAGAAGTTCCTGGCCCCGGGCGTGGCGAGCGTCCCGGCGTAGCCGCATCCGTACGGACCCGATGCCCGGCACACCGACTGGTGCGCCGGGCATCGGCGTGCCGGGGGACGCACCAGCCGCAACCGCTTCAGGCGGGCGGGGCCGCCTCCACGTGGACGACTCTCAGTTCCGTGCCGTCGCGGTCGCGGCGGGAGCGGCCCAGGATTCCGACCGCCAGGTGGGACGGGTCCTCGGGATCGTCGCGCGGCACGAAGGTGACGACGTCCGGATGGTGGCTCGTCACCAGCCAGCCCTCGCCCTGGTTGAGTTCGAGCACACGGAAGTCACCCGCCGCGGTGGCGACATGCATGGGCCCGAACTCGCGGAGGATACCGACGGCCTGCTCGGCGACGTCACCGGTGGGGTGTTCGAGTACCACGCAGGTGCCGTGCTCGAACAGCACCCAGGACTTGCCGGAGCCGGTGAGCAGACGCTGCCAGGTGTCGATGAGTGTCTGGTTTTCCACGGTGGTCATCATGGCGCACGCACACCGTTCGTGACGGCCCGGAGTACGTCTCAGACCTCCTGCCAGGCCTGCAGCGCCAGCCCCGGCTCGTCCTTGCGGCGGGTGAGGAGGAGCTGGCCGGTGGACGGGGACAGGCTCGCCGCGGTCACCCGGCCCTCCTCGTCTGTGGTCAGGGCGACCGTCGCGTCCGCGGGCAGCTGCGGTCCGGACTCGGTCCACCAGGCGCCCGCCTGCTCGTCCTCGGTCGGATACGCCGCGAAGGCCACCCGGCCGCTCGCCGAGCGCTGGGCGAGCAGGGTGCAGTCGTGCCCGTCGAGTTCGCAGCGGACCGCGGCCACCGGGCCGGGCCCGGCGGAGGGCAGCAGGGTGTACGGCTTGCCGCCCGGACGCCAGGCGCAGAGGTCGCCGGACTCGTCGGTGTAGTAGAGGGTCGTGCTCTCGGGGGAGGTGGCGAGAGCGGTGAGGGTGCCCGCCCTGACCGGGGTCTCCAGGGACTCCAGGAGCACGGGCGGCTTCCCGGCCGCCTCCTGACGCCAGTGCACGATCCCGCCGGGCACGGCCGCGTACACCTCGACCCGCCCCGACTCACCGGTCACCGCCGCGAGCCCGTCCTCGACCAGCCGCCCCTTCAGGTCCCGCCACGGCTCCCAGCCGCCCTTCGCCTTCTGGGCGACCATGCCCACCCCGCGCCCCCGGTTGCGGACGAAGACATGGGCGCGGCCCTGCGCGTCCACCGCGACGGCCGGGGTACCGGTGACGTCGCCCTTCTTGCTCGGGTGGCCGATCGGCTGCCAGTCCAGGGCGGCCAGACGGGGCCGGTAGTGCGTGGAGTGGACGAGACCCGACTCGCCGTTCACGGTGGGCCGCCAGGCGACCAGGTGGGCGTATCCGTCGGCTCCCTGCCCGACCGAGAAGCCGGGGTGCAGCCGCTGGTCGCCGCCCATCTTCCGCGGGGAGCCCCAGGGGCCGCCGGGGCCGCGCTCGGCCCGGCACAGCACGGCGTCGCCCGACGGCAGATGGACACTGAGCCGGCCGTCGCGGCCGCGGAGGAGCCAGTCGCCGTTCACCGCTTCACTCTAAGCGGGGCCGTTCGCGGCACTGCCGGGGCCCCGGGCGTGCGAGGCTTGGGGCATGGAAGACGAAGCTCCCCTGCTGGTGATCGTCGACGGCGCGAACGTCGTCGGGTCACGGCCGGACGGCTGGTGGCGGGACCGCAGGGGGGCCGCCGAGCGGCTGCGCGACCGGCTGGCCGAGCGGGGGCTGCCAGGCAGGCCGACACCGGTGGAGCTGGTCCTCGTCGTCGAGGGCGCGGCCCGCGGGGTGGCCTCGGTGCCCGGGGTACGGGTGGAGTCGGCGCCCGGCAGCGGCGACGACCGGATCGTGGAGCTGGCCGCCGAGGACCCCGGCCGGCCCCGCCTCGTCGTCACCGCCGACCGTGAACTGCGCAGCCGGGTGACGGAGTTGGGCGCCGAGGTGATCGGGCCCAGCGCACTGCTGCACTAGGCGCTCCGCTGGTTGGGCGGTTCGCTCGCTGCGGGCCGGTGGGGGCTGGTCGCGCCCACGCGGCGGAGCCGCATGTGAACACAGCCCCGCGCCCCTTCAGGGCGCTGTCGGCGCCCGCACGTACAGCACCGCGCCGTCCACCTCGCCCGCCTGTTCGTAGTCGGCCGCGAGCAGCCTGCGCAGGCTGGGGACGTGGTCGGGGCCGTAGGGCTTGCCCCGGGAGTCGTCGATCACCAGGGCCGGTGCCCGGTCGGCCAGCTCCGCGCGGAAGACCGGCCAGGTGCCCTCGACGGCGTACTTCTCGCCGACCTGCGGGCCGTCCCGGCCGCCGCTGAAGTTGGTGAGAAGGCCGGCGGTGAGGTAGCGGGTGGCGGGGGCGCGGTCGGCCAGCCAGTACGTCTCCGGGTGTATGCCCCAGACCAGGACCCGGTCGCCGGGCGCGGTACGGCGGTCGAGGGTGAGCGCCAGCCGCTGGGCGTGCGCGAGTTCGGGCCGGGGGGCCAGGACGCCCCAGGTCAGGAACAGGGCGCAGGCGCAGGCCGAGGCGAGGACCGCGGCCGAGTTCCGTTCCCGGGGCAGGATCTGCAGCGCGGCCGTGGCCAACAGGGCCAGGGGCGGGGTGAGTTGCAGGAAGTAGTGGCCGAAGAAGTGGAAGCCGAGGGTGACGGCGACCGCCGACGCGGCCAGCCACAGCCACAGGTCGACGGCGCCGGTGCGGGCGATGCGCAGCGCCCGCGCGATCGGCGGGAGCAGGCCCGCCGAGGCCGCACCGAGGATCGCGGTGTTGGTCAACGCCCGGGCCAGGACGTGGAGTTCCGAGCCCGTGAAGGAGGCGTAGGCGCCCGAGCCGGTGACCGTCCAGAAGGCGAATCCTGCCGGGTCGGTGACCAGGGCCACGCCCAGCACGGGCAGAGCGGCACCGGCCGCCAGTCTGAGCAGGCCCGCGCGCGGGCCGCCGTACCGGTGCAGCAGGTAGAGCACCGGCAGCAGCACCGCCCCACCGGTCTGTTTGGTGAGGAAGGCGCAGGCGACGGCGGCACCGGCCGCTCCCCAGCGGCGGCGGTCGGCACACCACATCGCGGCGGCCGTGCACGGCAGCATGAACACCTCGAAGGTGGCCGCCTGCGCGTCCTCGGGGTTCAGCCCGACCGAGACCAGCAGGTACAGCGCCCCGGCGGTACGGCCCGCACGGTCGCCCCAGCGCCGCCGGGCGATCGACGCGAGCAGTACGGCGGTGGCCAGCTGCGCCAGCACGGCGAGGACCCGGACCGGGGTGAGCGACCCGGACCCGAAGACGGCGAACGTCCCCTCGTACAGCCACGGCAGCAGCGGCGGCTTGCGGTCCACGACCGTCTCGTACAGCTGCCCGCCGCGCGCCAGCAGGCGGGCCTGTACGGCGAGATAGCCCTCGTCCGGGTTCCACAGCGGCCGGAGGAAGGACGGCACCCGGGTCACGCAGGCCAGGACGGCGAGCAGGGGCAGCAGCCGTGTCCAGTACCCCTTCCCTGCGACTACGGACCGTGGTGGAGCGAGGGGCACGAGAAGCATGGGGAGCACGCTATCCGGCCCCGCAGTCCCACCCGGACGGGACATACGGGGCCGGAGCGGCGAGCCTGTCGCTCACGGAGCGTCGGCAGGAGCCCGCTGGGCCTGGGCGAGGCGGCTGTGCGTACGGCCGTAGAGGAAGTAGACGACGAAGCCGATGACCATCCAGATGGCGAACCGCAGCCAGGTCTCGGCGGGCAGGTTGAGCATCAGCCACAGCGAGGCCAGCACGGACACGATCGGCAGCACCGGCACCCACGGGGTGCGGAAGGACCGCTCCAGGTCGGGCCGGGTGTTGCGCAGGATGATCACGCTGATCGCGACGACGATGAAGGCGAAGAGCGTGCCGATGTTCACCAGTTCGGCGAGTTCACTGAGGCTGGTGAAGCCGGCGACGATCGCGATGACGACGCCGAGCAGGATGGTCGGCCGGTACGGCGTGCGGAACTTCGGGTGGGTGTGCGAGAAGAACCGGGGCAGCAGCCCGTCCCGGCTCATCGCGAAGAACACCCGGGACTGGCCGAGCAGCAGGATCATGCACACGGTGGTCAGGCCGACGGCGGCGCCGAAGCTGATCAGGCCGGCGAACCAGGGGTGCCCGGTGGCCTTGAACGCGTCGGCCAGCGGGGCGTCCACGGAGAGCTCGCTGTACTTCTGCATGCCGGTCACCACGACGGCCACGGCGACGTACAGCGCGGTGCAGATGATCAGGGAGCCGATGATGCCGCGGGGCACGTCCCGCTGGGGGTTGCGGGTCTCCTCGGCGGCGGTGGCGACGACGTCGAAGCCGATGAAGGCGAAGAAGACGACGGAGGCGGCGGTGAAGATGCCCATCACGCCGAAGTTGGAGGGCGCCCAGCCGAACATCAGCTGGATCAACGGGGCCTTGAGGTTGCCGCCCGCCGGTACGGGCTCCTTCGGCGGGACGAAGGGGCTGTAGTTGCCGCTGTGGATGAAGAAGGCGCCGGCGATGATGACGACCAGGACGACGGCGACCTTGATGGCGACGACGACCGAGGTGACCCGGGCGGAGAGCTTCATGCCGACGACGAGGATCGCGGTGAGGACGAGGACCAGGGCGGCGGCGAGGATGTCGAAGCCGAAGCCGTGGGCGCCGTCGCGGCCGCTGAGGTACGCGGGGAGGTGCCAGCCGGCATTGTCGAGCAGTGAGTGGATGTACCCCGACCAGCCGACGGCGACCACCGCGGTGCCCAGCGCCAGCTCCAGCACCAGGTCCCAGCCGATGATCCAGGCGGGGAACTCGCCCAACGAGGCGTACGAGAAGGTGTACGCCGAACCGGCGACCGGGACGGTGGAGGCGAACTCGGCGTAGCAGAGCGCGGCGAGGCCGCAGACGACGCCGGCGACCACGAAGGAGAGGGCGACGGCGGGTCCCGCGGTGTTCTTGGCGGCCGTGCCGGTCAGGACGAAGATGCCGGTGCCGATGATGACGCCGACGCCGAAGACCGTGAGGTCCAGGGCCGACAGCGACTTCCTGAGCGCGTGTTCCGGTTCCTCGGTGTCCTTGATGGACTGCTCGACGTTCTTGGTCCTGAAGAGCGTACTGCTCACGTGCCTACCTCCCACGTTTGTCGTCCTCGACATGATCGAGAGGGCCGGGGGTGCGTATGCCCCGGCAAAGGCAGGTTCACGCAAATGGGTCGGTCTCGCCACTTGGAGGAGTGGGGGACCGACCCATTGAGGTGGCTTGGGTTTCGGCGGGGAGTGCGGGCCGGTGGGGGCTGGTCGCGCCCACGCGGCGGAGCCGCATATCGATACAGCCCCGCGCCCCTGACGGGGCGCTTCAGCCAGGGAGCTTTAATCCCTCGCCGGTTCCACCGAGCTGACGTCCGTCGGCTGGCCGTCCAGCTTTGCGACCAAACCGGTGACCTGGCGGGCGATGTCGGGGGCCGTCAGGCCGATCTCCGCCATGACCTCGGCCCTGGACGCGTGGTCCAGGAAGCGCGGCGGGATCCCGAAGTCGCGCAGCGGTACGTCCACGCCCGCGTCGCGCAGGGCCTGGGCGACCGCGGAGCCCACGCCGCCGACGCGGATGTTGTCCTCCACCGTGACGACGACCCGGTGGCGCTCGGCCAGCGGGGCCATGGCCTCGTCCACCGGCTTGACCCAGCGCGGGTCGACCACGGTCGTCGAGATGCCCTGCTTGTCGAGGAGTCCGGCGATCTCCAGGCACATGGGGGCGAGGGCGCCCACGGAGACCAGGAGCACGTCCGGGGTGTCGGTGCCGGGCTCGCGCAGCACGTCCATGCCGCCGACCTTGCCGACGGCGGCCACGGCGGGGCCGACCGCGCCCTTGGAGAAGCGGACGACCGTCGGGGCGTCGTCGACCTCGACGGCCTCGCGGAGCTGGGCGCGGACCTGGTCGGCGTCGCGCGGGGCGGCGAGCCTGAGGCCGGGGACGACCTGGAGGATCGACATGTCCCACATGCCGTTGTGGGAGGCGCCGTCGGTGCCGGTGACGCCGGCCCGGTCCAGGACGAAGGTCACCCCGCACCTGTGCAGGGCCACGTCCATCAGCACCTGGTCGAAGGCGCGGTTGAGGAAGGTGGCGTACACGGCGAACACGGGGTGCAGGCCGGCCGTGGCGAGGCCCGCCGCGGAGACGGCGCCGTGCTGCTCGGCGATGCCGACGTCGTAGATGCGGTCCGGGAAGGTGTCCGCGAACTTCTTCAGGCCGACCGGCTGGAGCATGGCCGCCGTGATGGCGACGATGTCCTCGCGCTCCCTGCCGAGCTTCACCATCTCGTCGCCGAAGACGGAGGTCCAGTCGGCGCCGGAGGCCTTGACCGGCAGGCCGGTGTCGGGGTGGATGGGGCCGATGCCGTGGAAGCGGTCGGCCTCGTCCTGGAGGGCGGGCTGGTAGCCGCGGCCCTTCTCGGTGAGGCAGTGCACGATCACCGGCCCGCCGAACCGTTTGGCCCGGGCGAGGGCCGACTCCAGAGCCTCCATGTCGTGGCCGTCGATCGGGCCGACGTACTTGAGGCCCAGGTCCTCGAACATGCCCTGCGGGGCGATGAAGTCCTTCAGCCCCTTCTTGGCGCCGTGCAGGGTGTCGTAGAGCGGCCTGCCGACGACCGGCGTGCGCTCCAGCAGGTCCTTGCCCCGGGCCAGGAAGCGCTCGTACCCGTCCGTCGTGCGCAGGGTGGCCAGGTGGTTGGCGAGGCCGCCGATGGTCGGGGCGTACGACCGCTCGTTGTCGTTGACGACGATGACCAGCGGGCGGTCCTTGGCGTCGGCGATGTTGTTCAGCGCCTCCCAGGCCATGCCGCCGGTGAGGGCGCCGTCACCGATCACGGCGACGACGTGGCTGTCGCGGTTGCGGAGCTGGTTGCCCTTGGCGATGCCGTCGGCCCAGCCGAGGACCGTGGAGGCGTGGCTGTTCTCGATGACGTCGTGCTCGGACTCGGCCTGCGAGGGGTAGCCGGACAGGCCGCCCTTCTGCTTCAGCCTCGAGAAGTCCTGCCGGCCGGTGAGCAGCTTGTGCACGTAGGACTGGTGGCCGGTGTCCCACAGCACCTTGTCCTTCGGGGAGTCGAAGACGCGGTGCAGGGCGATGGTGAGCTCGACCACGCCCAGGTTGGGACCGAGGTGTCCGCCGGTCTTGGAGACCGCTTCCACGAGGAAGGTCCGGATCTCCTCTGCCAGCTGGACCAGCTCCTCGGGGCTGAGCCGGTCCAGATCGCGCGGTCCCCTGATACGGGTCAGCAGCGGCACCCGTGCCTCCTTGCAGTAGAGCTGATCGAGCTGTTGCCGGGCCTGTCGAGTCTAATGTTCCGCCCGCGCGGCCGACGCGCGGGCTGTGCGTCATACGTCACGCGAACGGCCGTACCCATCGAGAGCCCTTCCTATGACACGACTGTGCCCGGCACTGTTCAGTGCCGGGCACAGTCGGAAACCCAGGGGCGCGGGGAACTGCGCGATCAACCACGACGGCGGGAAGGCCGCCCGCGCACCGCACCCCCAACGGCGATCGGCGTCAGCCGCGCCCCGCCGCCTTCTGGCTCTTACGGGAGACCGAGTCGATGACAACGGCACCCAGCAGAACACCACCGGTGATCATGTACTGGATCGACGTGTTCATGTTCAGCAGGTCGAGGCCGGTCTGGATGGACTGGATGACCAGCATGCCCAGGAGGGCGGACCAGACGGTACCGCGGCCGCCGAACAGCGACGTACCACCGATGACGGCCGCCGCGATGGCGAGCATCAGGGTGTTGCCGCCACCGGCGTTGAGCGTCGCGCTCGCCGTCTGACCGGCGAAGAACATACCGCCGATGGCCGCGAAGCCACCGGAGATCGCGAACACGGTGATGCGGACCATCGGCACGCTGATACCGGCACGGCGCGCGGCCTCGATGCCGCCACCGACCGCGAAGACCTTGCGGCCGTACGTCGTACGACGCAGCACGAAGTCGACGATCACCAGCGACGCGAGGAAGATCACCAGCGCGTTGGAGACGCCGGACGCGTTGTTCAGCACGGCCGCCGCGGCGAAGGACGCGATCGCGAGCAGCGCGACGCGGACCACGATCTCGCTGGTGGGCCGGAACGGCACACCCGCCGTACGGCGCCGGCGCTGCTCGTTGAACTGGCCCACGGCCGACAGCACGACACCGAGACCGGCCAGCAGGTAGGCACCGATGATGGCCTGGTCCATGAAGAAGGAGCTCTGGCCGAGGATGTGCACCGGACCGCTGTCGGCCGGGATGTTGATCGTGCCGCTGTCGCCCAGCAGCCACAGCATCAGACCGTTCCAGCCGAGGAAGCCGGCCAGGGTGACCACGAACGCGGGTACGCCGATCTTGGCGAAGAACCAGCCGTGCAGCGCACCGATGCCGATGCCCGTGATGATCGTGAGGATCAGCGCCAGCCACTGGTTCATCCCGTGGTTGACCACGAAGACGGCGAACACCGTGGAGGCCAGACCGCTCACCGAGCCGACGGAGAGGTCGATCTCACCGAGCAGCAGCACGAACACCAGGCCGATGGCGAGCATGCCGGTGGCCGCGAGGAAGTAGCTGATGTTGGAGAGGTTGTCCGCGCTGAGGAACAGGCTGTTCTTCACCTGGAAGATGGTCCAGATGATGATCAGGCCGACGACGACCGGCAGCGAGCCCAGCTCGCCGCCGCGCACCCGGCGCTTGAACTCCGTGAGGTAGCCCTTGAAGCCCTCTTCACGGACGAGCAGGCGCGGGTCGACGACCGTCACCGGCGCAGCCGTGGGGTCGGCGGGAGCCGCCGCGGCCGGGGCCTCGGTGGGCTCGGTCTTGTCGACCTTGTCGACCTTGTCGATCTCGGGCGACTCGTCGCCCTGCACGGTCTTGGACGTCTCGCTCACTTTGCCGCCTCCGGGGTGCGACGCTCCGAACGACGGGTCACGGCGTTGTCCGTGGCACCCGTGATCGCCGCGATGATCTCTTCCTGGCTGGTGCTCTTCACGGGGAAGAAACCATTGTTCTTGCCCAGACGCAGCACGGCGACGGTGTCCGCGACCGCCTTCACGTCAGCCATGTTGTGGCTGATGAGAATGACGGCGAGGTTGCGCTCGCGCAGCCGCTCGACCAGGTCGAGGACCTGCGCGGTCTGCTCGACACCGAGAGCGGCGGTGGGCTCGTCGAGGATGACGACCTTGGGGTCGCCGATCAGGGCGCGGGCGATGGCCACGACCTGGCGCTGGCCGCCGGAGAGGCTGGCGATCGGGATGCGCACGCTCGGGATGCGGATGGAGAGCGTGCTCAGCAGCTCGCGGGCCTGCTTCTCCATCGTCACCTCGTCGATGACGCCGCGGTGCAGCAGCTCACGGCCGAGGAAGAGGTTGCCGACCACGTCGAGGTTGTCGCAGAGGGCGAGGTCCTGGTAGACCGTCGCGACGCCGAGACCCTGGGCGTCGTGCGGCTTGTTGATGCTGACCGGGTTGCCGTCCCACTCGATGACGCCCTCATCGATGGGGTGCACACCGGCGATCGTCTTGACCAGGGTCGACTTTCCTGCGCCGTTGTCGCCCACAAGGGCGACCACTTCTCCGGCGTGGACCTCCAGTTCGACATCGGTGAGGGCCTGGACCGCACCGAATCGCTTGGAGACTCCGCGCAACGCCAGCACGGGCGTAGCGGACACGTGAACCATCTCCTTCGCCGCCTGACCGGCGGGGATGCCGCGCTTGGTGATCAGGCGCGGAGGGTCGTGCGGTACCTCGGGTTGTCTTCGGTGTACGCACGCGGTTTACAAGATGAACATGCGCGAATCCGCTGCGCTTGGCAACGGGTCCGTCCGACGCCCGCTCCGGCAGCGGGGTATGAAGGCCGGAGCGGGCGTCGGAGGGGTTTCGCGAGGCCGTCGGACGGACCGGGCACCTTGCGGAGGGGCCGGGGGCTCGTCGGGCGGCCGGGGCCCGGGTGTCGTACTGCGATCACCCGGGCGCTGACGGCCGGAGCCTTGCGGCTCCGGGGCCGGACTACTGCAGGCCGGCAGCCTTGCAGGCCTTGGCGAACTCGCTGGTGCAGATGTCGGAGACGGTGTACAGACCGTCCTTGATCACCGTGTCCTTGATGTTGGCCTTGGTGACCGACACCGGGGTCAGCAGCTGCGAGGGCACCTTGTTGCCGGAGCCGCTGGTCTGCGTGGTGGTGGCGAGCGAGGAGATGCTCTTGCCCTCCAGCAGGTCCACCGCGATCGTGGCGGCGGCGTCGGCCTCCGGCTTGAACGCCTTGTAGACGGTGGAGGACTGGGTGCCGGCGACGATGCGCTGGATGCCCGCGAGCTCCGCGTCCTGACCGGTCAGCGGGATGCCGCTGATGCCGGCGCCCTTGAGGGTGGTGGCGATACCACCGGCCATGCCGTCGTTGGCGGAGTAGACGCCCGCGATGTTCTTGGCACCGAGCTGCGTGATGGCAGCCTTCACCTTCTGCGCGGCGACCGTGTCCTTCCACAGACCGGACTGCTCGTAGGCGATGTCGACCTTGCCGTCGAGGGCCTCGTGCGCGCCCTTCTTGAACATGGCGGCGTTCGGGTCGGCGTCGTCACCGTTGATCATGACGACCTTGGACTTGGTGGTCGCCTTGGAGCCGAGGGCGTCGAGCAGGGCCTGGCCCTGGAGCTCGCCGACCTTGACGTTGTCGAACGAGACGTAGGCAGAGACGTTGCCCTGGGCGAGGCGGTCGTACGCGACGACCTTGATGCCCTTGGCCACGGCCGCGTCGATGGAGGACTTGATGGCCGCGGAGTCCTGGGCGGAGATCACGATGACCTTCACGCCCTTGGTGACCATGCTGCTGACCTGCTGGGCCTGCTTGGCGGCGTCACCGGCAGCGTTCGCGTACTCGACCTTGCAGTCGGCACACAGCGAGCTGACCTGCTGCTCGAAGTACGGCTTGTCGAACTTCTCGTAGCGAGCGGTCACGCTGTCGGGGAGCAGCAGGCCGATGGTCTTGCTACCGGAGGAGCTGCTGCTCGACGAGTCGCTCTTCTTGTCATCGCCGGCCTTGCCACAGGCGGCGAGCGACAGCGCCATGGAAACCGCGGCGGTGCCGATCACGACTCTACGCATCGTTGCGTTCATTGGGGGTGCCTCCCTGACAGGGCCGCAACGCTGCGGCCGAGGTGGCTCGAAGTCAACTCGGCCGAAAGTTCGACGTCAAGAAGTAAATACTTAACGAGATGGCAACGGCGCCATTCGTTCTCTAAGTGAAGGCAGGTGCAACAGCGGGCAACGACCCATCCAAAAGGGTCGAATCGCCCATCTCGCTGAGCGCGAGGGCGAGCGCGCCGAGCACCTCCGCACGGCCGCCGAGGGCCCCCGGAAGCACCGAGAGCTGGCGCGCCGCACTGGGGATCGCGTAGCGGCTCACGGACTCCCTGATGGGCCCCAGGACCAGCTCTCCGGCCTCGGCGAGATCACCGCCGAGGACCACCCGGCTCGGGTTCAGCAGGTTGCAGAGATTGGCCACACCGCTGCCGATGTGACGTCCGACATCCCCGATCACCCGCCGGCAGCCGGGGTCGCCCTCCCGGGCCAGCCGGACGACGCCTTCCATGGTCAGGTCGGCGCCGTGGCCGGGCTGGAGCAGCGGCAGCACGTAGCGGGCCGACGCGAAGGTCTCCAGGCAGCCGCGGTTGCCGCAGCGGCAGACCGGGCCGGATTCGTCGAGCGTGATGTGCCCTATTTCGCCCGCCGTGCCGCCGGGGCCCCGGTAGATCTTCCCGTTGATCACCAGACCGGCGCCGACACCGCTGGCGACCTTGATGTAAGCAAGATCACGCACGCCCTTGCCGCTGCCCCAGACCAGCTCGCCGAGGGCGCCGAGGTTGGCGTCGTTGTCGACGTGCACGGGGACGCCGAGGCGGAGCCGCAGCTCCTCCGCGGGTCTCGCGCCGATCCAGCCGGGCAGGATGGCGCTGGAGCCCAGGGTGCCGGACTCGACGTCGATCGGGCCGGGGACGCCGACGCCCACGCCGGCGATCTTCGAGCGGTCCACGCCGGTCGCCGCGATCAGGCGGTTGACCAGCTCTTCCGCCCGGTCGAAGCCCTGGCTGGACGACGCGTCGACGTCGAGGGGCTCGGACTCCTCGGCCAGCACCTGGTGGGCGAGGTTGCCGATCGCCACGCGCAGGTGGGTGTGGCCGAAGTCGATCCCGATGACGATGCCGGCGTCACCGCTCAGACTCACGCTGCGGGCCCTGCGGCCGCCCGCCGACGTGGGCGTGACCTCGACGGTTCCGCCGTCCTTGAGTTCGCGCACGATGTTGGAGACCGTTGCGGCCGACAGGCCGGTCGTACGCGCGATCTCCGCCTGCGTGAGCGACCCGGCCAGACGTACGGCCCGTACGACACGTTCCAGGTTGGCTCGGTGCAGCGACGACTGCGACCCCGGAGTCTCCATCGACCCATCCACTCCCGCCATCGGAGGCGGCCACGGCGCCGCCAACGTGACCCAGATCACCTCACTGAGACCGGGTCACTTACAAGTTATGAACTCCAAGCTCTGCTGAACGGGTTACCGCCGTCAAGTCCTTGACAGAAATCGTTGGCGGTTCGGGGGTTGCCTGAGGGACATGCGATGGACATGTCTAGGCCACTGGTGAGCAGGTGGGAGGGGGGTGGTGGGTGACCGTGATGGAGCGGGTGCGGCGCCGTCGTGGCTGGTCGCGCAGTTCCCCGCGCCCCTTTACGGCGTTGCGGTGGCCGCCTGGATCAAGGCACCGCACTTTCGGGTTGCGAACGTTCGGTTACTTCAAAGCTCCCGCGGTCAATCCCGCCACCACCTGGCGCTGGAAGATGATGTACGCCGCCAGGACCGGGAGCATCGCCATCACCAGGCCGGCGAAGAGGCCGGACCAGTCGCCCTTGTAGCCCTGGCTGACCGCCAGCTGGACCAGGCCCTGGGTGAGGACGTGCTTGTCGGGGTCCGTGTTGAGGACCGTCGGGAGCATGTACTGGTTCCACTGGCCGAGGAAGTTGAAGATCCCCACGCTGATCAGGCCGGGCTTCGCCATCGGCAGCATGATCTGGAAGAACGTACGCGTGTGCGAGGCACCGTCGACGAAGGCCGCCTCGGCCACGGACGTGGGCAGCGTGCGGAAGAACGCCGTGAGGAAGAAGACCGTGAACGGCAGCGAGTAGGCGATGTAGACGAGGATCAGGCCGTGGATCGTGTTCAGCAGGCCCATGTTGTTCACGACGTAGAACAGCGGGACCAGCGCGAGCATGATCGGGAAGCTCATGCCGCCGATGAAGAGGTAGTAGATGAAGCGGTTGCCCGGGAAGTCGAAGCGGGCCAGGACGTAGGCCGCCATCGAGCCGAGGACCAGGGTGCCGATGAGCGAGCCGCCGACCACCAGGACGGTGTTCAGGAAGTAGTCGCTCATGTTGGCGTCGGTCCAGGCGCGCGCCCAGTTCTCGAAGTGGAGCCTGTCCGGGAGCGCCCAGGGCGAGGTGAAGATCGACCGGTCGTCCTTGAAGGACGTCATCACCGCCCAGAGCAGCGGCGTGACCACCATGAACGCCCAGATGACCAGGACGCCGTGGGAGAAGACGTTGAGGACCCCGCCCTCGCGCCGGCGCCGGGGCGGCCTCGGCGCGGCGGGCTCGGCCTTGGTGACAGTGACGTCGGTCTCGGTCGTCGTCATCGCTTCAGTACTCCAGCCGCTCGCGACGGCCCAGCCGCATCACGACCGCCGCGAAGGCGAGCGTGACGATCAGCAGGGCGACGCCGATGGTGGTGGCGTAGGCGGCCTGACCGTCCCGGAACGCCTTCTGGTACACGTACAGGACCATCACGGTCGTCGAGTAGTCGGGTCCGCCCGGTCCGGTCGTCATGATCTGTACGACTGCGAACGACTCGGCGCCGAGCGCGAGGATGCCCATGTAGACCCAGCCGGACTGCACGGTGTCCCACAGCAGCGGCAGGGTGAGGCGGAAGAAGGTGGTGGCGCGGCCGGCGCCGTCGAGGAGCGCGGCCTCGTAGAGGTCCGTGGGGATGGACGCCATGCCCGCCGAGAAGAGGACCACGAAGAAACCGACCGTGGACCAGACCAGTACGGCCATCACGCACCACAGGGCGAGACTCGGGTCGCCCAGCCAGAGCGGCTGGATATTGTCCAGACCAATTCCGCGGAGCAGTGAATTGATCGCGCCGCTGTCCGGGTTGTAGGCGAAGGCGAACAGCAGCGAGACGATCGCGATGGACAGCACCTGCGGGAAGAAATAGACGATCTTGTAGAAGGAGGAGCCCCGGACCCCGGTGACGACCGGGCCGCCCCTCCTTCTCCGGCCGCCCACATTGATCATGAAGGCGAAGAACAGCGCCAGGCTGATCGTCACCAGCGGCAGCACGACCGCGAACATCAAGCTGTGCTGCAAGGACTTCCAGAAGATGTCGTCGTGCAGCATCCGCCGGTAATTGTCCAGGCCGACCATCTTGAATTCGGGGCTCAGGCCGGTCCAGTCCGTGAACGAGTAGTAGATGGACTGGATGAACGGCCACACCACGAAGAGCGCGTACAGTCCGAGGGGCAACGCCAGAAACCCCACGATGAACCGGTACTTGCCGTGCTGCATCGCCACTCCGGTGCCGAGAGGGTTGCTGGTTACTGGTGCTTGTAGTGCTTGATCGAGGTGTCCTTGGCGGCCTCGTCGGCGAAGCCCTGGATCTTGTTGATGGCCTCCGCCGGGGTCAGCCGGCCGGCCATCAGCTCGCCGAGACCGGCGACTCCGATCTTCTCCTTCTGAAGCTGCACGTACCAGTCCTGCATCCGCGGATTGACCACATTCGACCCGGCCAGCTTCAGGGCGGCGACCCCGGAGGTGAGGCCCGGGGTGAGGGTGATGCCGTCGGTGCCGCCGTTGTAGGCGGTCAGCGACTTCACCTTGGTCGTGAAGTTCTTGGAGGAGGCCTCGCTGAGCATGATGCGCAGCTGCTCCATGCCGCCCTCGGCGTTCGCCGCCTTGGCCGGGACGATGAACGGCTCGCCGCCGGAGGCCCAGATGGTGCCGAACGGCATCTTGTCGTTCTTGTCGATGCCGGTGGGCGCGGAGACGGCCAGGTTGAAGTCGGAGGGGATGACGTTCGCCGACTCGTTCTCCACCCAGGAGCCGTTCGGGATGAACAGGGCCTTGCCCTGCGCCCAGGCGGTCTGCGACTGGATGTGGTCGAGGCCGGGGGTGCCCTTGAGGATGTAGCCCTTCTTGTAGAGCTCGTAGTAGGCCTCGAAACACGCCTTGACGGCCGGGTGCTTCCAGGCGCCCGGCTCCAGGTTGTCGATCGCGTTCAGGACCTCGACGCCGCCGACCTTGCCGATCATCGGGTAGAGCGAGAAGGGGATGTAGTACGGGTACTTGCCCGCGTAGGTCCAGCCGGCCATGCCCTTCTTCTTGGCCTTCTCGCAGACGGCGATCATCTGGTCCCAGGTCTGCGGGTACTCGGCGTCCAGCGAGTCCAGGGCCTTCTGCGAGTACCAGACGCCGTAGACCGTGTAGGCGTAGTACATGATCCAGACCGGGTCGCCGTCGAACTGGCCCATCTCGACGATGCCGGGGCGCAGCGTGTCGCGGACCTTCTTGTCCGGGTCGTCGTACGACGGGGCGTCGAGGAGCGGGGTGAGGTCGGTGAGCTGCTTCTTGCCGACGAGCACGCCCATGTCCATCTGCTCGGCACCGGAGTTGTCGATGAGGTCCGGCGGGGTGCCCTGGTTGAAGCGCGGCTGGAGGGTGGACTGGATCTTCTGGGTGGCGGAGAACTTGACCTTGGCCTTCGGGAAGTCCTTCTCGTAGATCTTCACCGCGTCCTCGGCGTACTCCTTGCCGAAACCGCCGTCGAAGAGGACGAATTCCATCTGTGCGGTGTCGTTGACGCCCAGCGGGTTCTTGGCCGTCTTCTTGCCGGCCTTGTCCTTGGACTGACCGCCGCCGCCACTGCTGGCACAGGCGGAGAGGAATCCGGCGGTGGGGAGTGAAATCAGGCCGAGTGCGGCCGAACGCTTGATCAGATCGCGGCGGCCGACACCCTCGGAACCGTGGTTCGCTGCGGAAGTGGATCCCATGCTCAAGTCCTCGCCTTCTCCAGGACTCAGGCGGTGAACCGGATCCTCCCCGGCACCGCGGTGGGGTAGCGCTGGGTCGTGCAGGAAGTCATGCAGGAAGTCGTGCGGGAAACGCCGACAGGTATAGTCCACTTCCCGTCGGCGGGGCAAGATCGAATGCAAGGTTGGCCACGGGTCTTTTCCTAGTTGAGACCTGTCGGAAATATGAGCGATCTCTGTACGCCTTGCCGGAAAAAGAGCCGACATACACCCCTGAATGCCGCACCCAACACCCTTGACATCACGGGTCACTTGACCACCTACTGGTTCCTGCGCCACGCAGCTGACAACGTTGTCTCATGTGGCAGGGAGGGAACCCGTTGTGATGCAGCGGAGAACGCAGCGAAGAACAGGACACCGATCTGGTACGGCGGTCGTGATCGCGGCCGCCGTAGTCATGACCCTGGGCTCCCAGGGAGCCGCGGTGGCGCTGCCGGCGAAGGCACCGGCCGCCGCGACGCAGTTCGCATCCTCGTTCGAGTCTGGCGATCCGTCACCGGACTGGACCGACACCGTGGACACGGACGCCGGTGGCGCACCACGCGCCGCCGGGGTGGACGGCGGCTACAGCACCGGCATCCCCGGCAACGTCACCGACCACGTGACCGACGTGCGGGCGAGCGGCGAGAACACCGGCGCGGGCGAGGTCAAGGAGAACCTCGTCGACGGCGAGTCCGGCACCAAGTGGCTCACCTTCGAGCCCACCGGCTGGGTCGAGTTCGACTTCGACAAGCCCATCAAGCTGGTGACGTACGCCCTCACCTCGGCGAACGACTACGACGAGCGCGACCCCAAGGACTGGACCCTCCAGGGCTCGACGGACGGCAAGGACTGGAAGACCGTCGACACCCGGACCGGCGAGTCCTTCTCGGAGCGGTTCCAGACCAAGTCGTACGACCTCGCCGCGCCCGCCGAGTACCAGCACTTCCGGCTCGACGTCTCGAAGAACAACGGCGCCTCGGACATCCTGCAGATCGCCGACGTGCAGTTCTCCACGGGCGGCAGCGGCGGTCCGGTGCCCCAGGACATGCTCTCGCTGGTCGACAAGGGCCCGAACGGCTCGCCGACCGCGAAGGCACGGGCCGGGTTCACGGGAACGCACGCACTGCGCTACGCCGGACGGCACACGGCGAGCGGCCGCGCGTACTCGTACAACAAGGTCTTCGACGTGAACGTGAAGGTCGGCCGCGACACGCAGCTGGGCTACCGGATCTTCCCGTCCATGGCCGACGGCGACCTCGACTACGACGCCACCAACGTGGCGGTGGACCTGGCCTTCACGGACGGCACCTATCTGAGCGACCTCGGGGCCGTCGACCAGCACGGGTTCGGGCTGTCCCCGCGCGCGCAGGGCGCGTCG
The DNA here is from genome assembly GCF_042721035.1 of Streptomyces sp. NPDC058464. Classification (NCBI taxonomy): domain Bacteria; kingdom Bacillati; phylum Actinomycetota; class Actinomycetes; order Kitasatosporales; family Streptomycetaceae; genus Streptomyces; species Streptomyces sp. NPDC058464. Next base: position 100,254 of record NZ_JBHXMA010000034.1, on the reverse strand, counting down.
AAGGCGCTGTACGCCAACCAGTGGAACAACGTCTCGTCGGTGATCGGTTCGGTCGCGGCCGGAAAGACGGTGGACCGGATCCTGGTGGGCTACGACTCCCCCGCCGGGCCGGCGAAGTTCCGCGGCTGGATCGACGACGTGTCGCTGAAGACGGTGGCTCCCGAGAAGCCGAAGGCGCATCTGTCGGACTACGCGCTGACCACCCGCGGCACCAACTCCAGCGGCAGCTTCTCGCGCGGCAACAACTTCCCGGCCACGGCCCTGCCGCACGGCTTCAACTTCTGGACGCCGGTGACCAACGCGTCCTCGGAGAGCTGGCTGTACGAGTACGCCCGGGCGAACAACGACGCCAACCTGCCGACGATCCAGGCGTTCAGCGCGAGCCATGAGCCGAGCCCCTGGATGGGCGACCGGCAGACCTTCCAGATGATGCCGTCCGTCGCCTCCGGCACCCCGGACACCGGCCGGGAGGCGCGCGAACTGGCCTTCCGGCACGAGAACGAGACCGCGCGGCCGTACTACTACGGGGTCACGTTCGAGAACGGCCTCAAGGCCGAGATAACGCCGACCGACCACGCGGCCGCGCTGCGCTTCACCTACCCGGGCGACGACGCGAGCGTGATCTTCGACAACGTGACCGAGCAGGCGGGCCTGACCCTCGACAAGGAGCACGGGATCGTCACCGGCTACTCCGACGTCAAGTCGGGCCTGTCGACGGGCGCGACCCGCCTCTTCGTCTACGGCGTCTTCGACAAACCGGTGACGGGCGGGGACTCCAGCGGGGTCAAGGGCTACCTGCGCTTCGACGCGGGCTCCGACCACACCGTCACGCTCCGCCTGGCCACCTCCCTCATCAGCGTCGACCAGGCCAAGGACAACCTGCGCCAGGAGATCCCGGACGGCACCTCCTTCGACACGGTGAAGGCGCAGGCCCGGAAGGTCTGGGACAGGCTGCTCGGCAAGGTCGAGGTGGAGGGCGCCACGGCCGACCAGCTGACCTCCCTCTACTCCAGCATGTACCGGCTGTACCTGTACCCCAACTCCGGCTTCGAGAAGGTCGGTTCGACGTACCAGTACGCCTCCCCGTTCTCGCCGATGACGAGCCAGGACACCCCGACGCACACCGGCGCGAAGATCGTGGACGGCAAGGTGTACGTCAACAACGGCTTCTGGGACACCTATCGCACGACCTGGCCCGCGTACTCCCTTCTGACGCCGTCGCAGGCCGGTGAGATGGTCGACGGGTTCGTGCAGCAGTACAAGGACGGCGGCTGGACCTCGCGCTGGTCCTCCCCCGGGTACGCCGACCTGATGACCGGCACCTCCTCGGACGTGGCGTTCGCCGACGCGTACGTCAAGGGCGTGAAGTTCGACGCGAAGGCGGCGTACGACGCGGCCCTGAAGAACGCGACGGTGGTCCCGCCCTCCTCGGGCGTCGGCCGCAAGGGCATGTCCACCTCCCCCTTCCTCGGCTACACCAGCGACGACACCCGCGAGGGCCTGTCCTGGGCGATGGAGGGCTACGTCAACGACTACGGCATCGCCGAGATGGGCAAGGCGCTGTACAAGAAGACGGGTGAGAAGCGCTACAAGGAGGAGTCGGACTACTTCCTCAACCGCGCCCAGGACTACGTCGACCTCTTCGACTCCAAGGCCGGCTTCTTCCAGGGCAAGGACGCCCAGGGCGACTGGCGGGTGGACTCGGCGTCGTACGACCCGCGGGTGTGGGGCTACGACTACACCGAGACCAACGGCTGGGGTTACGCCTTCACCGCCCCGCAGGACAGCCGGGGCCTCGCCAACCTGTACGGCGGCCGGTCCGGCCTCGCGGACAAGCTGGACGAGTACTTCGCGACGCCCGAGACGGCCTCCCCCGACTTCGTCGGCTCCTACGGCGGGGTCATCCACGAGATGACCGAGGCCCGGGACGTCCGGATGGGCATGTACGGCCACTCCAACCAGGTCGCCCACCACGTCATCTACATGTACGACGCGGCCGGCGAGCCCTGGAAGGCACAGGCCACCGTCCGTGAGGCGCTCTCCCGGCTCTACCTCGGCAGCGAGATCGGCCAGGGCTACCACGGCGACGAGGACAACGGCGAGCAGTCGGCCTGGTACCTCTTCTCGGCCCTCGGCTTCTACCCGTTGGTGATGGGCAGCGGCGACTACACGATCGGCTCCCCGCTGTTCAAGAAGGCGACGGTCCACCTGGAGAACGGCCACGACCTGGTGATCCGGGCGCCGCGGAACAGCGCGCAGAACGTCTACGTGCAGGGCGTCCGCGTCAACGGCCGCAGCTGGACGTCGACCTCACTCCCCCACTCGCTCATCTCCAAGGGCGGTGTCATCGACTTCACGATGGGCCCGAAGCCGTCGACCTGGGGCACGGGCAAGAACGCCGCCCCGGTCTCGATCACCAAGGACGACAAGGTGCCGACCCCGCGCACGGACGTCCTGAAGGCCAACGGCGCCCTGTTCGACAACACGTCGGCGACCCAGGAGACGGTGACGTCGGTGGACCTACCGGTGACCGGGTCGGCCAAGGGCATCCAGTACACCCTCACCTCCCCGTCGGACCACACGAAGGCCCCGACGGGCTGGACCCTGCAGGCCTCCACGGACGGCACCGACTGGCGGACGGTGGACCACCGTTCGGGCGAGACCTTCGCCTGGGACCTCCAGACACGGGCGTTCACGATCCAGAAACCCGGGACGTACGCGCACTACCGGCTCGTCCTGGACGGCGAATCGACCCTGGCGGAGGTGGAACTGCTGGCCTGAGCCGGCGGCACGAAAAAGGGGGCGGGCCCGTTCGGGTCCGCCCCCTCTCTCTTGGCCGGTTCAGCCGGTGGCGAGAGTGAACACGTGCAGATCGCTGTTCTCGGGAAGCCGGACGCTCTTGACGGTCCTGCCGTCCGGGGCCGTGAACGGCCTGGTCGCGAAGACGTAGGTGGCCACCGGGTCCTTGTCCGCGCCCGCCACGTTGCGGTACGGGGTCCTCGCCACGATCTCGTTGCCGTACTGGACGGTGCCGCCGCCACCGCCGATGGTCCAGTCGGTGAAGGAGAGGTCGATCGTGTCGGTGGTGCCGTCGGTGTAGGTGACGGTCGCCCGGGTGGCCTGGTTGCCGTTGGTGGCGCTGCCGATGAAGGACAACGTGGCCGCGGGGGTGGGGAGTTCGATGGTCCGGGCGATGCCGGTGGCGTTGTCCGGGCGGCCTGCGGGGGCGTTCGGCCAGGTGTAGGTGAGGCCGTCGATCGTGCCCTGGCCGCCCGCGGTGAGGCCGGCCGCCGCGAGGGCCTGGCGGGAGTAGCTCCAGCCGCCGCCGTCGAAGTCGGCCTCGTCGTGCTCGCCCGAGTCGTCCGAGACGCCGGTATTGTCGTAGGCGGCGAGCAGGGTACCGGGCGCGGCCACGGTGAGGGCGACCGGCTGCGAGTAGGAGGTGTTGGCGGAGGTCACCGTGACCTGTACGTCGTAGTAGCCCTGCGGGGTGTCGGGGGTGGTGGAGAGGGTGAGCTGCTGGGAGCCGTCGGTCACCGTGCCCTCGGCGGGGGTGGCCTCGACGCCGTCCGGGGTCTGGACGCGGAAGTGGACCTCCGGGCCGGTGCCGCCCGTCAGGGAGAGCGCGCGGATGTCCACCTTCGCGCTGTCACCGGGGGCGATCGTCGCCGCCGTGGGGCCGACGCCGATCTGGTACGGCTGCTCGCCCTGGCGGAAGGACGGGGGTGCGAAGGAGGTGCCCCAGGTGCGGTTCGGGGTGGCGGCGAGGGTGTAGTCGAGCCGGCCGCCGTCGCGGACGAAGGAGCTGTCGAGCCAAGGGCGGTCACTGGTACGGCCGTTGACCTTCAGGGACTGGACGTACGGGGCGCCGGCGGCCGCTCCCGGCGCGTGGATCGAGATGTCGTTGCCGTCCGGGCGGTCGATCTCCACCCGCTCGAACAGGGGCGAGGCGAGGACGAGTTCGGCGCGGGAGGGGACCTGCGGGTACATGCCGAGCGCGGAGAAGACGTACCAGGCGGACATCGCGCCGAGGTCGTCGTTGCCGGGGATGCCGCCGGGCTGCGTCGACCAGAGCTGTGTCATCGCCGCGCGGACGGTCTCCTGCGTCTTGTAGGGGGCACCGGCGTAGTCGTACAGGTAGGGCACGTTGAGCGAGGGCTCGTTGTCCAGCTCGGACTTGTCGCCGCCGCTGCCGGTGAAGGCCCAGCTGCCGTCGCTGTCGTGGAAGAAGGCGTCGAGGCGGGCGAGGGCCTGGTCGGTGCCGCCCATCGCGGCGAAGAGCCCGGCCGGGTTGTGCTGGACCATCCAGGTGTACTGGGCGGCCGTGCCCTCCACGAACCCGTTGCCGGTGCCCGGGGTGAAGCCGGTGACCCAGCTGCCGTCCGCCTTGCGGTTGGCGATGTAGCCGCCGGTGGGGTCGGCGGCGATGTCGAAGTTGTTCTGCCACCACTGGGACCGGTCGGCGAAGGCCGCGGCCGTGCTCTTCTCCCCTGCCGCCGCGGCGAGCTGGGAGAGGGAGAAGTCGGCGGTGGACATCTCCAGGGTCTCGGCGGCGCCGCCCCAGGCGTTGGACACGGACGGCATGTAGTGGTTGGCCAGGTACTTGTCCAGGGACGGGCGTTGGCCGACCGACAGGACCGGTTTGCCGGCCGCCGACAGGTCCTGGGCCGTCGGGACCGTCGCCGCCTTCACCAGGGAGTCCAGGGCCCCCTTCAGGTCGAAGTCGGTGCCGCCGAAGGCCCGGATGCCGGCGAGGGCGGTCGGTGACGGGTCGCCGTTCATGACGTGGGTGCCGCTCGCGCCGTGCAGCCAGCGGTCCCAGACCCCGCCGTTCTGCCGGGCGAGTTCGTAGAGCGACTGGGCGATGTCCGAGCCGGTGCGCGGGTCGAGGAGGGTGAGCAGCTGGACCTGGTCGCGGTAGACGTCCCAGCCGGAGAAGGTGCCGTACTGCGCCCGGTGGCCGTGGGCGACCCGGTGGACCTTGTCGTCGCTGCCCCGGTAGCGGCCGTCGGCGTCGCTGATGACGTTGGGGTGGAACAGGGAGTGGTAGAGCGCCGTGTAGAAGGTGGTGCGGTCGGCGTCGGTGCCGCCGCCGACCCGGATGGCGTCGAGGCGGTCGCGCCAGGCGCGGTGGGCCGCGTCGCGGACGGCGTCGAAGGAGCGGTGCGGCGGGTTCTCCGCCCGCAGGTTCGCCTCGGCGGCGGCCTGGCTGACGTACGAGATACCGACCTTGACGTTCACCGGGTCCGAGCCGGGCGCGAACTGCACGTACCCGCCGACTCCCTTGCCGGCGACGGGCCGGCCGCCGTTCGCCGAGAAGCCGCCGGTGCCGCCGGAGGCGGTCGTCGAGCCCGGGCTGAGCCGGTCGTCCTGCCAGGTGCCGGTGGCGGTGAAGGCGCGGTCGAAGTGGGCGGTGAAGTAGAGGGTGTAGTAGGAGCGTTGGCCCTCGGGGTCGAGATAGCCGCAGAAGTCGCCGGAGGTGACCGAGCCGGAGACCGTGCGGGTCGCCGGGTCGATGGAGACCGTCGAATCGGCCGAGCCCACCTCGGAGTTGGCGGTGCGGATCAGCAGGGAGGCGGGCTTGTCGGCCGGGTAGGCGAAGCGGCCCGAGCCGGTACGGGTGGTCGCGGTGAGGTCGGCGGTGACACCGGAGGCGAGGCCCACCTTGTAGTGCCCGGGCTCGGCGGTCTCGTCGGTGTGGCTGAAGTCCGAGGCGTAGACGGCGTCCTTGGTGTCCCCCGCCGGGGACGAGGTGACCTCGCCGGCGTACGGGAAGAACGGGATGTCGCCGCTGCCGCCCGCGCAGCCGGTGCCGGACATGTGGGTCAGGCTGAAGCCGCGGATGCGGGTGGCGTCGTACTGGTAGCCGCCCGGTGCGGCCGTTCTCGTGGCGTCGCCTCTGGTGTTCTCCGGGCTCCAGGAGAGCATGCCGAACGGCACGACGGCGCCCGGGAAGGTGTCACCGCCGTTCTTGCTGCCGATCAGCGGATCGACGTACGCCGTGGGGTCCTTGACCAGTTCTGGGGGTGCGCTGGTGGTCGCCGCGAGGGCGGGGGTGGCACCGCCGGCCGCGAGTACCGCGGCCAGCAGCAGGGGCATGGGTCGGAAACGCATGACGCGGCCCTTCCTCCTCCGGACGGGTCGCGCACCACGGGTCGCACAAGCCGCAGGGACAGTAACGTGCGCCACCGGTACCACGGAAGACCGCGAATTCCTCGCAGGCCACCGGACCGGTTCACCCGGTCGGGCGATCCGAAATGCCTTGACATCGTTGTCGGTTGAGAGGGTAAAGTCATGTACAAAACATGAGACAACGTTGTCGCCCGTCACGGCGTCGACACAAGCCGCACGGCAAGACGCACGGCAAGGCGTTCAAGAGGCATTTCGACCAACTCCCACCCGGACAGGCCTACCCCCCCTCGCCTGCCCGGCTCGCGGACCCGGTGCGCACCGACACCGGGTCCGCCCAGAGCGGATCGCGCGCGTCAACCGACCTGACACGGCAGGCCGGTCGCGCTGTCCCCGCCGCCGCCCTGGACGACGTAGCCGAACGTCGTGCTCTGTCCGGGACTGAGCGAGCCGTTCCAGTCGGCGTTGTGGACCATCACGTCCTGTCCGCTGTAGGTGGCGTTGCCGTTCCAGAGGCTGGCCACCGACTGTCCGCCGGGGAGCGTCCAGTCGACCATCCAGCCGAGCATCGGGACGTCGCCGCTGTTGGTGACGGTGACCTCGGACTGGTAGCCGCCGGGCCAGCTGTTGGTCGTGGTCCGGGTGGCGGTGCAGGTGCCGGGCGGGGGTTCGGTGGGGTTGCCCGGGTCGTGGATGCCGGTGACCTCGCCGTTGCCGCCGTCGAAGACGACGTCCGAGCAGGAGTAGAAGGTCTCCGTGCTGTCCGAGCGCTGCCACACCATGTAGATGATGTGCCGCCCCGTCTTGCCGGCCGGAAGCCGCCCGGTCCAGGAGTAGTTGGCCTCGACCGTGCCCGGGGTGCCGTTGAGCGGCGGGTGGTCGACGGTCAGGAAGGGCGCGTCCTCCATGTCGTCCCAGGTGAGCGGCTGGGTCGGGTCGTAGCCGTCCTTGGTGACGTAGACGTAGAACCAACCCGGGTGCGCCGCCCAGGCGTTGTAGGAGAAGTCGACGGTGGCGCCGGAGGTGAGATGCGTGACCGGCCAGTCGTCGCGGGGCAGGTCGAAGCCGGTGAAGTTGGGGTTGCCGCCGCTGCACAGCTGCCCGTCGGGCACGAACCCGCGGGTGCGGCCGGCGCCGTCAGAGCGGAGCACGGAGAACCAGTTGTAGAACGGCGTGGTCCCGCTGACCTGTTGGGCCGCCTTGCAGGCGGGGTTGACGGGCTTGATCTCCCCGGTGTCGGTGAGCGCGTCCTGCCAGCACAGGAAGGTACGGCTGCCGGGTTTCATCGGGGTGCCGTGCGCCTGGGCCGGGGCGCCGGCGGCCAGGATCAGGGCCAGGGCGGGGACCGTGGTGAGGACGGCGAGGAGGGTGAGGAACAGGGCCCGGCCCCTGGTGGGGAGGGGTAATCGGGGGCGGCGGGAGAGGAGTTGCCTGTTTGTCATAGGCATGACAGATCTACCTCTGTGTGGGGTGAGTGGCCGTGCGCGGGTCACGGGGACGAACGCGGGGTGGAAGCGAGCCCGGCGCGTCGACGGGTTCCGGTCCGCCGAAGTCTATGGGAGCGCTCCCACCCCACTCCCCTGTGAAGCTAGCGCGGTCGGGGGCGGCTGTAAACGGTGGACGGCCGACGAAATCGGACAGCAGGGTCACCACAGTGGGCGCACAGGCTTGACCCATTTTTGGCCAACCGCGCTATGTGGTGACTGGAGTTCGGTCATGTTCACTTGACGCGGCCATGAGGTTGGTTCTTGACGGTTTCTGAGCCATTGGCCTTCCGATACCGACCGTCGCGCTGTCAGGGCGCTGCGATGGAGGAAGAACTCATGAGAAGACAGATCCGCGGCCTGCTGGCCGCGTTCACCGGAGCGCTGCTGCTCGCCACGGGGATCACCGGCGCGGGAGCGGGGTCCGCGCTGGCCGATGACAACGGTGTCGGGCTCAAACCCGTGCTCGGATGGAGCAGTTGGAGCTTCGTCCGCCGCAATCCGACCGCACAGACCATAGAAGCGCAGGCGAAGGCGCTCAAGGACAGCGGGCTCGCGAAGAACGGGTTCGTCTACGCCAACGTCGACGACTTCTGGTACCAGTGCCCGGGCAGCCAGGGGCCGGACGTCGACCAGTACGGCCGCTGGGTCACCGACCCCGCCAAGTTCCCGCCCCGGGGCGGTGAGAACGGCGTCCAGGTGGTAGCCGACCATGTCCACTCCCTCGGGCTGAAGTTCGGCCTGTACGTCACTCCCGGCATCTCCCAGCAGGCGGTCGCGCAGAACACCGCGATCCAGGGAACCCCGTACCACGCCCGGGACATCGCCACGACGACCTCGGAGAACAACTACAACTGCGGTGGCATGGTGGGCATCGACTACACCAAGCCCGGCGCGCAGGCGTTCATCGACTCCTGGGCCGGGCAGTTCGCCGGCTGGGGCATCGACTATCTCAAGATCGACGGAGTCGGCACCTGGGACCAACAGGACGTCCAGGCCTGGTCGGACGCGCTGAAGCACACCAGCCGGCCCATCCATCTGGAGCTGTCCAACAACCTCGACATCAACAACGCGGCCACCTGGGCCAGGCTGTCCAACGGCTGGCGCACCGGCGGCGACATCGAGTGCTACTGCGGGCCGGACGACAGCAGCTATCCGCTGACCACCTGGGCCTCGGTCGCCTCCCGGTTCGACCAGGTCGCCGCGTGGGCCCCGTACGGCGGTCCCGGCGGGTACAACGACTACGACTCCCTGGAGATCGGCAACGGCGACCACAACGGCCTGACCCCCGACGAGCGCAGGACGCAGATGAGCCTGTGGTCGCTGGCCGCCTCCCCGCTGATCCTCGGCACCGACCTCACCCACCTCGACTCCGCCGACCTCGCCCTGCTGAAGAACACCGACGTGCTCGCGGTCGACCAGGACGGCATCGACGCCCGGCGGATCTCCTCGGACGCGAACTCCCAGGTGTTCGCCAAGACCGAGCGCGACGGTGACGTGGTCGTCGGTCTGTTCAACACCGGTTCGGCTCCCCGGGAGGTCGCCACGACCGCGGCCGCGCTGGGTCTGCCCGCGGCGCGCGACTACGCCCTGCGGGACCTGTGGAACCAGCGGCTGACCGAGTCCGCCGGCCGGATCGCGGCGAACGTGCCGCCGCACGGTGTGGTCCTGTACCGGGTGCATCCCAGCCGCCACCCGGTGGCCGGTGCGGCTCCGGACGTCTCGCTGGCGCTGAACTGGGCCCCCGCGTCGAGCGACAGCACCACACGCACCGTGACCGCGGTCCTGTCCGACAACGGGTCGCGGCCGATCACCGACACCGCTCTGACCCTCACCGGGCCGTCCGGCACGAAGATCACCACCAAGTCTCCGACGTCGGCCCGGACGATCCGGGGCGGCCACGCGCTGAAGGCCACCTACTCCGTCGCCATCCCGCCCTCGGCGGAACTCTTCGCCTCCAGCGACTTCCGGGGGACGGCCGCCTACCGCTTCCGGTCGGGTGCGAGGACCAGGCTCACCGCCGGTGACACGATCACCGTCAACCACCAGGTGACGGCCCCGTACCGGACGTTCGCCTCCACCACGGCGAGCTTCAGCGAGTCCGGCAGCCGGCTCGGGATCCGGGCCCAGGGCGCCGACCTGTACAACGGCACCAACGAATACGGCACGGTCTATCTGCCGGGGGCCGAGCACGACGGTTCCGTGACCACCGTGAAGCTCGACTCCCAGTCGAACACGAGCGTCTGGGCGAAGGCCGGGATCATGGTCCGCAACGACATCACCCAGCCCGACACCTCCCCCGGCTATCTGGCCCTGGTCGCGACCCCCTCCAACGGCTACCTCCTCGACTGGGACAGCGACGGCGACGGAAAGCTGGACTCCCAGGACTCCACCGGCACCGCCACCTACCCCTCGTGGCTGAAGCTGGTCCGCAACGGCACCACGTACAGCGGCTACTACTCCACCGACGACACCACCTGGAACCTGGTCGGCACCATCACCGTCCCGACCGCCGCGGCCACCCAGGACGTCGGCCTCACCCAGACCTCGCACGCCTCGGGCACCACCGGCGAGGCCGACTTCGACACGTTCACGACCACTCCCTAGCGATCCGATCCTCAGCGATCCGATCCCCAGCGATCCGATCCCCAGCGGTCCGATCCCCAGCGGTCCGAGCGATCTCGGTGTCCGCCCGCGCGGTGCCCGGCTACACGGGTGCCGTGCGGGCGCCGATCGCCGTTCCGGTCGGCGGGAGTTCGGTGACCGGGAGTTCCAGGGTGAATTCCGTGCGGCCCGGGACGCTGTCCACGCCGAGGCGGCCGCCGTGGGCCGTGGTGATGGCCGAGGCGATCGCGAGGCCCAGGCCCGAGCCGCCCTCCAGGACGCCGGCGCGGGTGCGGGAGGTGTCGGCCCGGGTGAAGCGTTCGAAGACGGTCGGGAGAAGGGCGGGCGGGATGCCGGGGCCGTCGTCGCGGACCCGGATCACACAGGTGGTCGGGGTGACTTCGACCGTGGCGGTCACGGTGGTCCCGACGGGGGTGTGGACCCGCGCGTTGGCCAGCAGGTTGGCCACCACCTGGTGCAGGCGGGCCTCGTCGCCGAGCACCAGCGACGGGCTGTCGAGTCCGAGTTCGAGCTGCCAGACGTGCCCGGCGCCGGCCGCCCGCGCGTCCCACACGGCCTCCGCGACCAGTGCGGCCATGTCCACCTCGGCGGACTGCAGCGGACGGCCCTCGTCGAGGCGGGCCAGCAGCAGCAGGTCCTCCACCAGGCTGCGCATCCGGGCCGACTCGGCGTTGACCCGGCGCCAGGCCAGGCCGGGTTCGATACGGTCCGTGCCGCGGTTCATCAGCTCGGCGTAGCCGGCGATCGAGGCGAGCGGGGTGCGCAGTTCGTGGCTGGCGTCGGCGAGGAAGCGGCGCATGCGCTCCTCGCTGCGGCGCACCTGTTCCTCGCTGCGCTGGCGTTCCGCCAGCGACGCCTCGACATGGTCGATCATGCGGTTGAGGGCGGCGCCGACCTGCCCGGCCTCGCTGCCGGGGTCGGTGTCCCGCTCGGGCACCCGGGTCAGGCCGGTCACCTGGCCCCGGCCAAGCGGTGCGTGGGAGACCTCGACGGCGGTGGCGGCGACCCGGCCGAGGGGGCGCAGCTGTCGTCGTATCACCACCGCGCAGACGCAGCCCGCGATCGTGAGGCCGACGCCGGCGACCACGGTCTCGACCTCCACCAGGCCGCTGATGGTGTCCAGGACGTTGTCCATGGGGAGCCCGGCCAGGACGCGGACACCGCTCGCGTTCAGGGCGGTGACCCGGTAGGTGCCCAGGCCGGGGACCTGGCGGGTGTGGGTGGAACCGTCCTGTGCGAGGCCTTCGAGGGCGTTGGTCTGGGCTGTGCTGAGGGAGCGCGGGGGTGCGTCCTGGCTGACGACGGCCGCGTTGATGATGTCGCCCTTGGCGTCCAGGCGGGCGGCGAGCATGCCGGCCGGGTGGCCGCTCTCGTTGAGGAAGGTCAGGTCGCGGGTGAGATCCGGGTGCAGGGCGGCGCCGCCGACGCCGCGCTCGGCCGCGTCGCTCACCTGGTTGTCCAGGTTGCCCATGAGATAGGCGCGTTGGGCGAACACCGTGGTCAGGGCCATCGCGGCGCACACGCAGACGAGGACGGCGGTGATGAAGACGAGCAGTCGCGTGCGCAGCGAGCGGCTCTGCAGCCGGGCGGTCATCTGCTCTCCTCCACGGGCCGGACGACGTAGCCCATGCCGCGCACGGTGTGGATCATCGGGGCCCGCCCACGGTCGATCTTGCGCCGCAGGCTGGAGATGTAGACCTCGACGAGGTTGCCGCCCCCGTCGAAGGAGGTGCTCCAGACGTGGTCGAGGATCTGGGCCTTGCTGAGCACCTGGCGCGGATGGTCCAGGAGCAGGCTGAGCAGGTCGAACTCCTTGGCGGTGAGCTTGATCGGGGTGCCGGCCCGCTGCACCTCGCGGGACTCGCCGGTGAGCACCAGGTCGCCGAGGACCCGTACCGAGTCGTCGGCGGGCGGCTGTTCGGTGCCGGCCCGGCGCAGGAGTCCGCGCAGCCGCAGCACGACCTCCTCCAGGGAGAAGGGCTTGGTGACGTAGTCGTCGGCCCCGGCCTCCAGGCCGTCGATACGGTGTTCGATGGCATCGCGGGCGGTGAGCATCAGGACGGGGAGCCTCGGCATCTCGTAGCGGAGTCTGCGCAGCACCTGCAGGCCGTCGAGGTCGGGCAGCATCCCGTCGAGCACCACCGCGTGCGGGGCGCAGCCGCGGGCCAGCCGCAGTGCCGTCTGCCCGTCGAGCGCGGGGTAGGGCCGCCAGCCCGCGTCGGCGACGGCGGCGGCGAGCAACTCGGTGAGACCGGGCTCGTCGTCGACGATCAGGACGCGGACCCGGCCGGTTCGGACCCCTGCGGTGGCAGACATGTAGCAAGTCTGTGCCGGTTCGCTGAGGGAATGCTGTGTTCCCACTGAGCCGAAGCCGTGGGACGGGACGGGTGCGGGGCCGGAACGCGGACGCCAGGACCGGGGGCGGCCGGTCGCGGACGCCAGGACCGGGGGCGCCGGACGCGGACGCCAGGACCGGGGGCGCCGGACGCGGTGTGTGTGCCAACTCCCTTGGCCGAAGCGGGCATTGGCACGCTCCGGCCACCGTGATCCCTTGAGCCACCGCCGACCCGGCGCCCACTCTGATCTCTGGCTTCCGCTTACCGGGCGGAAGCGTCTCCACGTTCAGGGGAGGACGTCCACCCATGCGAAGACTCCACGCCCTGTGGGCCGTGGCAGGAGCGGCCGGACTGCTCGCGGGGGCGATCACGCCCGCGACAGCCGCTCCGGGGTCCCCGGTCACCACACCCGTCACAGCCCTCGCCGGTCCGAGCACCACCGCCGCGCCGCAGACCGTCACTCTCATCACCGGCGACACCGTGACCCTCACCGTCGGACCGGACGGCAAGAACGCCGTCGACGTCCGGCGTGGCAAGGGCCGCGAGGCCGCCACCTTCCTGTCGAGCGAGAAGGACGGCGAGATCAGCGTCCTGCCGGCGGACGCCATCCCGCTGATCAAGGCGGGCCGCCTCGACCCGGCCCTGTTCAACGTCTCCCAGCTGGTCGCACAGGGGTACACGGACGCGAAGACCGGCAGCACCCCGGTCATCGCGACGTACGGCAAGGGCGCCGAGACCCCCGAGGGTGCGCGCCGGACGCTGGCACTGCCCGGGATCGACGGCGCGGCGCTCAGTGCGAGGAAGTCGAGCGCGTTCTGGTCGGACATCGCACCGCCGCTCGGCACCGCGCCCACCGCGAAGGCCGCGAAGCAGCTCGGTGACGGCATCGACAAGATCTGGCTGGACGCCAAGGTGAAGGCGTCCCTCGACGTGAGCGTGCCGCAGATCGGCGCGCCCGAGGTGTGGAAGGCCGGATACGACGGCGCGGGCGTCGAGGTCGCGGTCCTGGACACGGGCGTGGACCTCGGGCACCCGGACCTGGCCGGGAAGATCGCGGACTCGGAGAGCTTCGTACCGGACGAGACCGTGCAGGACGGCTTCGGCCACGGCACCCACGTGGCGTCCACGATCGTCGGCTCGGGCGCTGCCTCGGGCGGCCGGTACAAGGGAGTGGCCCCGGGCGCCCGGCTGCTGGTCGGCAAGGTGCTGGACAACACGGGCAGCGGTCAGTCCTCCTGGATCATCGCGGGCATGGAGTGGGCGGCGCACTCCGGCGCGAAGATCGTCTCGATGTCCCTGGGCGGTACGGCGTCCGGCCCCTCGGACGTGCTCAGCGAGACCGTCGACGACCTGTCCGCGGCCACCGGCACGCTGTTCGTGATCGCGGCGGGCAACGCGGGTCCCGGCGAGCAGACCGTGGGCACGCCGGGCATCGCCGACTCGGCGCTGACGGTGGGCGCGGTCGACAAGTCGGACAACTTGGCCTCGTTCTCCAGCCGGGGTCCGCGCATCGGCGACTACGCGGTCAAGCCGGAGATCACCGCGCCGGGCGTGAACATCACGGCGGCCCGCTCCGCCGGCACCAACATGCCCGGCAGTACGCCGGTCGACGACTACTACACGACGGCGAGCGGTACGTCGATGGCGACCCCGCATGTCGCGGGCACGGCGGCGCTGGTCGCCGAGGCGCATCCGGACTGGACGGGCGAGCAGATCAAGGAGGCCCTGGCCAGTACGGCGAAGACGAACACCGTCAACTCCGTGTTCGAGCAGGGCGACGGGCGGGTCGACGCGGTGCGGGCGGTCGAGCAGGGTGTCTTCGCGACCTCGGCGCTGAGCTTCGGCAAGTTCGAGGACGGCGACAACGGTGTCGTCACCAAGGGCATCACGTACACCAACACCACTGACAGTCCGGTGGAGTTGAAGCTCTCGTCGTCACTGGCAGACCTCGCTCTGAGCGCGGACACCCTGACCGTGCCCGCGCGGGGCACCGCCGGCGTCTCCGTCGGCGTCGACCCGGCGCAGGAGGCCGTGGGCCGGTACACAGGCCATGTCACGGCGACCGCCGACGGCGGCGTCCAGGTCACCACGGGCGTCGGTTTCGAGAAGTCGCCGAAGACGTACAACCTCAAGGTGTCGCTCGTGGACCGCGAGGGCAACCCGTCCGCCGGGGCGTCGCTCTACACGCTCCAGGAGCTGAACGGCGCCTACCCCAACGAGTACGGCTTCCTCGGCACCGGCTGGACCTGGCAGGTACCGGCTGGCACCTACTCGATCGCGACCTGGATCCCGGACCGGGACGCGGGCGGGCTGGCCGTGGGCACGTCGATCGTCGGCAACCCGGAGATCAAGGTCGACGGGGACACCGCGGTGGTGCTCGACGCCCGCAAGGCGGTGGAGATCAAACCGAAGACCAAGGAGGACTCCGAGTTCCAGGGCTTCAGCACCAACTGGTACCGCACCGGGCCGGCCGGTTCCTGGGGTCTCACCTACAGCCAGGGCTTCTGGACCGACCACGTCTACGTGGCGCCGACCCAGCAGGTCACCGAAGGCACCCTGGACTTCTACGCCAAGTTCCGCCTGTACGCGAAGGACTTGACGGCGAGCGTCACCGGTCCGCAGAAGACGGATCTGTCCTCGCTCTACTACTGCCAGACGTACGAGGACTTCCCGTTGAAGATCAGCGGTGAGCACACGGTCCAGGCGGTGGACGCGGGCGGCGGTACCGAGGCCGACTTCGCGGGGCTCGACGTCAAGGGCAAGGTGGCGGTGGTCGCGCTCGGCGCCACCGAGCGGGCGCAGTCCGCGCTCGACAACGCGACCAAGGCCGGGGCGGGTTACCTGATCGCCTACCGCAAGACCCCCGGCTTCTGGATCGAGGCGGTGGACCGGGCGACCACCGTCCCGCTGATGATCGCCACCGGCGAGCAGGGCGCCGCGCTCGGCAGCCTGCTGAAGACCGGCAAGAAGGTCACCCTGAAGCTGAACGGCACACCGACCAGCCCCTACGTCTACAACCTGCTCGCCGCGCAGAGCGGCGCCATCACCGCGAACCAGACCTACCGCCTGGACAAGTCCAACACCGTGAAGCGGAAGGTCCGTTACTACGGTGCCACGGCCGGCGACATGGCCGCGGACACCCTGTACACCTTCCGGCCCTGGCAGCGCTTCGGCATCGAGACCAGTGTGCCGACGCAGTTGGGCACGGAGCGCGACGAGTACTACTACGTCGACCCGGACACCCGTACCTGGCACGTCGTCTATCCGAAGTGGGACACGCTCAAGGGCGAGTGGAGCCCGCTGCGCACCTTCACCGAGCCGGGAACCGACCCCGCCGAGGACTGGCTGCGCCAGGTCGTCCGGCCGGGCAGCAGCACGGAGTACGGGCTCTCCGCGCGCGACGGAGACAAACTCACCTTCAGGATCCCGGAGTTGGCCGACCCGACGCCGGGCCACTACGGAGCGATCGACGGCATCGACAACACCGCGCAGGGCGCGCTCTACGCGGACGGGCAACTGGTCGGCGACTCCACCCTCGGCGGGTACGGCACCTTCGATGTGGCGGCGGACAAGACCGCGTACCGCTTCGAACTGGACGTACAGCGCAGGGCGGAGTGGGCCAGGTACTCGACGAGCACGCACACCGAGTGGACCTTCTCCTCGGCGCACACCGACGCCAAGACGGCGCTGCCGCTGCTCACCGTCGGCATCAGCCCGAAGGGCCTCGACCTGCTCAACCGGGCCGACCGCGGGCACACGGTGAAGATCGCGCTGCCGGTCGCGAACCAGCTGGGGAGCGTGCGGGCGAGCAGTCTGCAGGCCTGGGTCTCCTACGACGACGGTACGTCCTGGAAGGAAGTGAAGGTCAGGAACGGCACGGCGCGGTTCAGGCCGGAGAAGGGTGCCGAGACGGTGTCGCTGCGGGTGCGGGCCGCGGACCGGGACGGCAACGGGATCGACCAGACCGTGCTGCGGGCGTTCGGCCTGAAGTGAAGCAACGCCCCGACGAGCCACAGTAAGGATTCTTAACAAAGACCCTCTACCGTGGCGGGCCATGGTGAACAGGGCACAAGATCCTGCAAGACAGACCCCTGCTGCGAGCCCCTGGGCCGCGGTGGGGGTCTCCGCCTTCGACGAGGTGGTGTACCAGTCGATTCTGCATCAGCCGGACGCCGGCGCGGCCGGCTGGGCGCTGCTGACCAGGGCGACCCCGGCCCAGCTGCGCGAGGCCTGCAACCGGCTGCTCGCCCTTGGGCTGCTGCAACCGCCGGACTCCATGGGCGGGTTACGCGCGGTCGACCCGCGGGTGGCGATCCGTGCGCTGATCCGGCGGCGCGAGACGGAGTCCGAACTGCTGGCCGCCACCGCCGAGGAGATGGCCACGGCGTACGAGGCCGGGCTGCTGCGCGAGGAGCCGTCCCGGCTGATCGAGGTCGCCTCCGGCGAGGGCGCCATCGCGGCCCGCCTGGAGGAGATGTACGCCCGCGCCGAGCACGAGGTGTGCCTCTTCGACACTCCGCCGTACCTCGCCCCGCCCGCACCGCAGGCGGACCTCCAGGCCGATCTGCTGAAGCGCGGGATCGTCTCCCGCGGCCTCTACGCGGCGAGCGACCTGGAGGATCCGAACGCTCTGTCCCGCGCCTGGCGGATGGTGGAACTCGGCGAGCAGGCCCGGGTGTTGCCGTCCGTGCCGCTCAAGCTGCTGGTGGTCGACGGACGCCGGGCGATGCTCCCGCTGACCTCGTCCGCGGCGGGCGGCTACTGCGCCGTCGTCGTCTGGCACTCGGCGGTCACCGAGGCTCTGCAGAAGCTCTTCGAACTGGCCTGGCAGCAGGCGACCCCGCTCGGCCGGCCCGAAGTGGGCGGCGAACTCTCCGAGGACGAGCAGACGTTGACGCGGCTGCTGGCGGCCGGGATGAAGGACGAGGCGGTGGCCCGTCACCTGGGGGTGAGTCTGCGAACACTGCGGCGACGGGTGAGCGACCTGCAGGAACGGCTCGGGGCGACGAGCCGGTTCCAGCTCGGCCTGCGGGCCGCTCAGCGCGGCTGGCTGTAGCGGAACGGGGCGGGCCGCACCCCCGTCACCGGGGATGCGGCCCGCAACCGCCGTACCGGGTCCGCTACTTGCGGATCAGGCTGCGCAGCACGTACTGCATGATGCCGCCGTTGCGGTAGTAGTCGGCCTCACCGGGGGTGTCGATGCGGACGACCGCGTCGAACTCGACGCCCGTGTCGGTGGTGACCTTGACCGTGCGCGGGGTGGTGCCGTTGTTGAGCTCCTCGACGCCGGTGAAGGAGAAGGTCTCCTCGCCGGTCAGGCCGAGGGACTCGGCGGTGGCGCCCTCCGGGAACTGCAGCGGCAGCACGCCCATGCCGATCAGGTTCGAGCGGTGGATGCGCTCGTACGACTCGGCGATGACGGCCTTGACGCCGAGCAGCGCGGTGCCCTTGGCGGCCCAGTCACGGGACGAGCCGGAGCCGTACTCCTTGCCGGCCAGGACGACCAGCGGGATGCCCTGCTCGATGTAGTTGCGGGAGGCGTCGTAGATGAACGCCACCGGCGCCCCTCCTTCACCTTCGGCGGACCGGGTGAAGTCGCGGGTGTAACCGCCCTCGGTGCCCGGCGCGATCTGGTTGCGCAGGCGGATGTTGGCGAACGTGCCGCGGATCATGACCTCGTGGTTGCCTCGGCGCGAGCCGTAGCTGTTGAAGTCACGACGCTCCACACCGTGCTCGGTGAGGTACTTGCCGGCCGGGGTGTCGGCCTTGATGGCACCGGCCGGGGAGATGTGGTCCGTCGTCACCGAGTCGCCGAGCTTGGCGAGGACGCGGGCGCCGGCGATGTCGGTGACCGGCGACGGCTCGTGCTGCATGCCCTCGAAGTACGGGGGCTTGCGGACGTAGGTCGACTGCGGGTCCCAGTCGAAGGTGTTGCCGGTCGGGATCGGCAGCGACTGCCACTGGGCGTCACCGGCGAAGACGTCGGCGTAGGACTTGTTGAACATGTCCTCGCCGATCGCGTTGGCGACGACCTCGTTGACCTCGGCCTCGGTCGGCCAGATGTCGGCCAGGTAGACCGGCTTGCCGTCCTGGTCGGTGCCGAGCGCGTCCTTGGTGATGTCCACCTTCATGGAGCCCGCGAGCGCGTAGGCGACCACCAGCGGCGGGGATGCCAGGTAGTTCATCTTGACGTCGGGGTTGATCCGGCCCTCGAAGTTCCGGTTGCCGGAGAGGACCGAGGTCACGGCCAGGTCGTGGTCGTTGACGGCCTTGGAGACCTCCTCCGGCAGCGGGCCGGAGTTGCCGATGCAGGTGGTGCAGCCGTAGCCGACCAGGTTGAAGCCGACCTTGTCGAGGTAGGGGGTCAGGCCCGCCTTCTCGAAGTAGTCGGTGACGACCTTGGAACCCGGGGCGAGGGTGGTCTTGACCCAGGGCTTGCGGGTCAGGCCCTTCTCGACCGCCTTCTTGGCCACCAGGGCGGCGGCGACCATGACGTACGGGTTCGAGGTGTTGGTGCAGGAGGTGATGGCCGCGACGGTGACCGCGCCGTGGTCGATCTCGTACGTCGAGCCGTCGGCGGCGGTGACGGTGACCGGGTTGGCCGGGACGCCGTTGATGGACGCCGGGGCGTCGGAGGCCGGGAAGGACTCCTTGCCCGCCTCGTCGGCGGTGTCCACGTAGTTGCGGACGTCCGTCTTGAACTGCTCGGCGGCGTTGGCGAGGACGATACGGTCCTGCGGGCGCTTCGGGCCGGCGATGGAGGGGACGACGGTGGCGAGGTCCAGCTCCAGCTTCTCGGAGAAGTCGGGCTCGGCCTTCGGGTCCAGCCAGAGGCCCTGCTCCTTGGCGTACGCCTCGACGAGCGCGACCTGCTGGGCGTCGCGGCCGGTCAGACGCAGGTAGTTCAGGGTCTCGTCGTCGATCGGGAAGATCGCGGCGGTGGAGCCGAACTCCGGCGACATGTTGCCGATGGTGGCGCGGTTGGCGAGGCTCGTGGCCGCCACACCCTCGCCGTAGAACTCGACGAACTTGCCGACGACGCCGTGCTTGCGCAGCATCTCGGTGATGGTGAGGACGAGGTCCGTGGCGGTCGTGCCCGGCTTGAGCTCACCGGTCAGCTTGAAGCCGACGACGCGCGGGATGAGCATGGAGACCGGCTGGCCGAGCATCGCGGCCTCGGCCTCGATGCCGCCGACGCCCCAGCCGAGCACGCCGAGGCCGTTGACCATGGTGGTGTGCGAGTCGGTGCCGACCAGGGTGTCGGGGTAGGCCTGCCCGCCCCGCACCATGACCGTGCGGGCCAGGTGCTCGATGTTCACCTGGTGGACGATGCCGGTGCCCGGGGGGACGACCTTGAACTCGTCGAAGGCGGTCTGGCCCCAGCGCAGGAACTGGTAGCGCTCCTTGTTGCGGCCGTACTCCAGCTCGACGTTCTGCTTGAAGGCGTCGTTGGTGCCGAACTTGTCGGCGATGACGGAGTGGTCGATGACCAGCTCGGCCGGGGCCAGCGGGTTGATCTTGGCGGGGTCGCCGCCCAGCTCCTTCACGGCCTCACGCATGGTCGCGAGGTCCACGACACACGGGACGCCGGTGAAGTCCTGCATGATCACGCGGGCCGGCGTGAACTGGATCTCCTGGCTGGGCTGGGCCTGCGAGTCCCAGCCGCCGAGGGCTCGGATGTGGTCGGCGGTGATGTTCGCGCCGTCCTCCGTGCGGAGCAGGTTCTCCAGCAGCACCTTCAGGCTGTACGGAAGGCGAGCCGAGCCTTCCACCTTGTCCAGCCGGAAGATCTCGTACGACTCGTCGCCCACCTGCAGCGTGCTGCGGGCGTCGAAGCTGTTCGCCGACACGACAGTCTCCTTCATTGATGTGCGCGTACCACCGTCAATCGTGCCGCCACGCCGACTTGGCCGATCCAGTAAGGTCAGGCTAAGTTAGGCATGCCTTACCAGGGTGGCGGCTACGGTGCGCCTGGGCAGATATCTCGATGTCGAGATAACTCTAGTACACGGGCGCCGGTTGGTCATGCCCGGACCCGATGTGGCGTCTCGGCGAACCTGGGGCAGTCCCGGTCTTTCTGCGGCATCGGTGGCCGCGTCTCAGTCCTTCTCGGGCCTGCCGGGCGGTGTCTCAAGTCATTCCGAGGTGCCGCTGACGCGCCTTTCCCACGGTTGCTCTACCGCGTCGGTGATTGGTCGCGGGGGCCGGGACGGATGCGGCGGATTTCTGGGTGCGGCCGGTCGGGCCGGATGGTGTCCGGCGTGAGGGGCCGCTGTCCGTGCTGTGGTCGGTGCGGTTCGAGTCAGGGATGCCGACGCGGTCCTTTCCGTCGTATCGCGGGCAGCGGAACTGCACGGGCCGGTACTGGTCGGCGACGGCTGGAGGGCATGTTCCGTACGAGTCCCGGCTGGAACGTGATCACCTCATGCGTGGGATCTCGATCCCGAGGCACTCGGCATGGCTGCCCAGCCGTTCGGGTTGTCCTGGCCGGACGGCGAGCTGGGTCCGCTGACGCATACGCCGGACTTCTTCGCTCGGCGGGCCGATTCCCTCCGGGAAATCCGTGGCCGACGGCCTCGCCCTCGCCGCCGGCCTCCACCCCGAGATCGTCGCGCTCTCCGGCCTGCTCGCCTCCGACCACTGGGAGAGAACCGCCCTGCGGGACGGCGGCCTTGCCCCGTTCGTCGGCGGAGTCAGCTCCCGCGGCATCGGCGGAGTCAGCTCTCGCGGCATCGGCGTCGGACCCGACGACATCGACGCCCCCTCGTCAAGTGGGTCCGCGACCGCCTCACCCACTACGAATTCGCCCTCCACCACACCGGACGGGACACGCTCTCGCTGATCGAAAGCGGTTTGCGCACAGGGGCCGCGGTTGGATAGTCGTTGCGACCGGGCCCCTGCCACGAGGGTGAGGGCACGACAGCGAGAGGAGGGATAAGCCGATGATCCCCATGATCACCGCGCTTGCGTCCTCCCGGGGCGCGGACCGCGTCTGACCCCGGAGCGGACGGGCGCCTTCACCGGAGCGTGCCTGAACCGTGAAACAGAACGACCTGACCATGCGTCCCCTCAACGGACGCGAAGAACTCGACCTCTTCTCCCAACTGCCCTACGTCCTCAACGAGGAACTGGCAGACGACCTTGCCGTCGGCCGCCGCCGCCCGGAATGGATGTGGGTCGCCCTGCGCGGTGACCGCCTACTGGCCAGAGCCGCCTGGTGGAGTCGAGCCGGCAGCGACACACCCCTCATCCTGGATGTCCTCGACATCGACGACAACGCCGCGAATTCCGATCACAGGGACATCGGGGTGCGACTCCTGCGCACCGCGATGGCGGCCACCCTTCCGAACGGATCGCGTCCCCCTGAGTACAGCCGTTTCGTCCCGCCGGACTGGCGCGAGAACACGGTGACCAGACAAGCCGTCGAGGACCGCATGACGGTACTGGAGAGGACCGGTGCCCGGCTCTTCGTCGAACGACTGCGGCTGGAATGGCGCCCGGAATCACCGGTCCCCAAGCCCACCGAGCGCCTTGCGTTCCGCCCGATCCGCGATGCCAGAGAGCTCGTGGCCTTGATGACCTCGGTTCTGGACGGCACGCTGGACGCACATGGCCGTGACGACCTGACCCGGATGTCCGCCCAGGAGGCGGCCGTCAAGCACTACGAGGACGAGCTGGCACGCTACACAAGCCCGCGAGACTGGTGGCGGATCGCAACGCTGCCCGATGGAGAGCCGGTGGGGTTCGTCCTCCCGGCCCACAACGGCTACAACGCGATCATCGCCTACATCGCGGTCCTTCCCACGCACCGCGGCAACGGCTACATCGACGACCTTCTCGCCGAGGGCACCCGCATCCTTGCCGAGCAGGACGTCCCCCACATCCGCGCGTCCACAGACCTGGGCAACGTCCCGATGGCGAACGCCTTCCGACGCGCTGGATACGTCAATTTCGGGCGTGAGATCAATATGACCTGGAACTGATTGAGCACCGGGCGGGGGCGCCGCAGACGGCGCCCCCGCAAACACCCAGGCTGCCTCGGCCTTTCCGCCCCCTGGGACGGTCGGTACGACACCTGACGGCCGGCCCGGTCACGGGCGTACCCCTTCGGTCCCCAGGTCTCGACGATCAAGGCCCAGTGCATGGGGAACGCCCCGGATCCAGGCGGCCCGGCCCGGCTCTTCCGCGGCGACACGCTCCAGCACCTCGGTGAACCGCCGACGCTCACCCGAATCCATTCTGCCCAGTTCGTGGGCGATGTCCTCCAGGGTGCTCAACGCCGCATGCGCGTCATGCCCCACCTCGACGAGATCCTCCAGGGTCGCCACCGCCGTCAGGAGCGCCCTGACCACTTCGTCTCCCTGACCCACGGCTTCGCCCTCTTCGACACGAGTGATCACGACACGATGCTGCCATCCGTGCGGGCGCCCAGGACACCCTCAGCGCCAAAGCCTCACGACCGCTCACGCCGCTCGGTCGAACCCCATTCGACACCGTGGACGCCTCCGGTCGGGGCGCCGGACGCTGTCAATGATCCGCCACTTCGTGGACAAGTAGCCGCCGGTAGCCGTCAAGACCTTGTCACCTTCTTCCAGGCTGCCGTCGGCGGGAGCCCGCCCCTCTACGATCAACCCCACCCGAAATAATGGGGAGAACGAATGCACCGGATGTCGCAGAGCCCGTTCGGCCCTGCCGCAGAGCAGCGCTGCAACATGAAAGTCCATGCCGACTTATTGCCGCTCGGCGAACAGCCCACGGAACTGTCCAAGACGTTGACGATGCCGGAATCCGAGATTGCCGAGCCGAAGGCCCGGTTGGCAGCCGCAGAGGGAAAGCGAGACGGGATCACCGAGTTTCCGAGGGCCGCGGAGGAGGAGCGTGACGCAGCTCTGCGCGCTCATGACTCGGCGGCAGCCCGCCTGCAACCCCGCCGGAGCGACGGAGTCCCCCTGGGTGAAGCCGAGGCTCTCCGAGGGCAGTTGGATGCCCCCACGCTCCGCGGCGTCCTGGAACAGGCGAAGCAGTACTTCTCTCTGCTCGCGGTCACCGCCGATCCCGACGAGGCCAAGCGACTCGAGCACCATCAGAAGGCGCCGCACTGGAGGAAGCGTCTCGCAGCCGCCCTCGCAACCATCCAGGCGTACGCGGAGACCAAGAATCTGGCCAGGGCTCATGGCCGTGGGGCGGGCCCTGGCCTCGCCAACCTGAAGACGTACTGCGACAGCCATCCATTCCCTTTGCTCTCCCCGGCCAAGGTGATCCTGAGCGAGGGCAATTTCGCCAGCCGCAGCCCTCGCGGCAAAGCGGACAGGAAACTCCGAATCCCCGAAGTCATCCACCCGTCGGGACGCGTGGTGATGCTGGAACACATCCGCATCGGAGACGGCGCCCCGCCGGCACCCCGCCTGCATTACCTCGACGACACGGATCAAAGCGGCCTGGTCGTTGTCGGGTTCTTCGGTGAACACCTGACCAACGCGAGCACCAACTGACCGAAGGAAGCCGATCGAGGCCGGCAAGTGGACTCGGAGGGTGGTGCCGGCGCTCGACCCCACCGGCAATGGGCACCCGGGCGCCGGGGCGGTTGCAGACGGGCGCCGGTCGAACGCGCCGGTCTCGCGGTTTCCCTGATCGGTTCCGTACCGGCCACCGTGGCTGTCGCCACGTCCGACGCCGTCTCGCACAGGACGCCCCGCCGAGGTCGGGCTCGCCGTCGGCGGCAACCCCGGTCAACTCGACATCGCACGTTTCCCGGACGAGCCGCCCCCTGTCGCCGGGATCACGAAGAAGGCCAGTGGCGCCAGGATCGCCACACTCACGGCGAGGGCCAGAGCCCGTAGGCGGTGAGGTCGGCCAGGAGGCGGGCGACCGGGGCGGCGGCCCGTGCCGGGGAGCAGTCGGCGGCGATGGCGAGGACCGTGACCAGGTCCTGCTCGGTGTGCGGTTCGCGCAGCGCCTCCAGGAGCATGCGGGCCGCCTGGTGGACGTGGGCGGCGGTGAAGGCGGTGGCGTCGATCACCCGGGCGCCGCCGTCCGGCTCCGAATGGAGGTGCAGGGAACCCACAAGGCGGATCGTCGGCGTGTCGGAAATCATGCCAGAGCGTGTCAAGTCGGGCATCCGTCGAGACGAAGTCGAAGTGCACACCGGTCAGGCCGTTGCCCACCCCCAGATGGACGCCCGCGGCACCGTCGTTGAGCAGGCAGTTCAGACTCCAGTCCACCCGGTCGGCGGACAGCACGCCGGTGCCGATGGCGACCTCGGTGACCGCGCCCCGGTACCCGGGGCCGCTCGTCGCGTGGATGCCGTCGGCGAAAGGGCCGAAACCGTCGACGAACCGGTCGTCCTGGATCCTCACATGGAGCGGACAGGATTTCCGCATCTCCTCCGCCATTTCGGCGGCGGCCCTGAATCGGCCGACGCGGACGCCCGTCGATTCGCGGTGTCTGGCGACGAGTACGGAATCGATCCGCAACATTCCGGAAACCCTGAGGTCGGTGTCGACCCGGCCGGCCAGATCGGTCGGCGACATGGCCACCTCGAAGTAGTTTCCGATGGTGTAGTGCTCGTCCGGAAGAAGTCCGGGACGGGTACGGCTGGAAAGCTGGAGTTCTTCCGGAAGGCGGATGACGAGATCAGTTCCTGGTCCGGTCATGCACACTTCTCCGCGGGCCAGCAGAAGTTGGGAGACGATCCGGCGGTTCGCCGCGGCACAGCCCGGGATGTCGATCTCGGAGAACCTTTCCAGGCCGTATCTGGCGACCCGCGGATCGGCGGAGAAGGAGGCCAGTGGAATCCACAGCACACTGGATCCGGAAAAGATGTCGCGCAGGGCCCGGCGGGACGGCAGCCGGCCGTAGTCCAGCGGTACCGCGACCACTCACCGCGGTGCCGGCTCACGGCCGCCCAGCACGCCGTCGAACGTCGACGCCGGCGCCCCGTGCGCCGTCAGCCAGTCCGCGAGACCCGGCTCGCAGGTCAGGAAAACTCCTTCCTGACCTGCGAACACCACATCCAGGGCGGCCAGCGGCCCGTCACGCATCGGGCACCAGCGCGGCCAGGCAGGGACAGGTCGGGATGTCACCCAGTTGGCTCTTGCGGACCGAGGGCGCCTGTCGGCGTACGCCCCTTCCGGCAGCCGCGCCGGGCTCCGGCTTCCCGTCCGGAATCTTCAGGGCGCGGCCGTATGTGCCACCGTCCGCCGCCACGCCTTCCGCCACACAGATCCCTCGAGACATGTGCGATCCCCACTGTGTGCGGTGAAAGTGCGGGAATTCCCGGTGGCCGCTGCGGGCGCCCTTTCGACAGGGCACCGGCGGCGGGCTCCTACGCAATGGACCGCGAATCAGATTCCGTTGCAGATGATCGCGAGGAACGGCTTTTGGTTCTCACCTTCGGGCGTCAGGGCGGTCGTTCCCTGATCGACGTCGAGGGACCCGAGCGGGGTGATCTTCGGGACTCCCATATTTCCGACGGACTGGGTGGTCTCCATGGCCGTCTGGGGCATTTCTCGCACCTCCGACTTGAGCCGTGTGACACGTGCCGACGGGTGGCGCCGGGCATCACTCCAGCGTACGGAGGAAAGACCTCCGGACAACGGCCCGCGGAATTCCTGACCAAACGGTGGGAGCCGTCTTGACGTGCTCTCACCCCGCCCTCGCGCGAATCGGAACGACGGTCGACGGACCGAACAGCCGCGCCCGTTGACAGAGCATCACCCGAACGGACCCCCCAACGGGCGCCATCTCATATCTGAGATAACCTCGGCCTCATGGCAGACGACTACCTCGTACGCATCGGCAAGCTCATCCGTGACGCCCGGCAACACCGCGGCTGGACACAGACACAGCTCGCGGAGGCGCTCGGCACCAGTCAGAGCGCTGTCAACCGCATCGAGCGCGGCAACCAAAACATCAGCCTTGAGATGATCGCTCGAATCGGTGAAGCCCTGGACAGCGAGATCGTCTCACTGGGCTACGCGGGCCCGATGCATCTGCGGGTGGTGGGCGGCCGTCGGCTGTCCGGCGCGATCGACGTGAAGACCAGCAAGAACGCGTGCGTGGCCCTGCTGTGCGCCTCGCTGCTCAACAAGGGGCGCACGGTGCTGCGCCGGGTGGCCCGGATCGAGGAGGTGTACCGCCTGCTGGAGGTGCTCAACTCCATCGGCGTGCGCACCCGCTGGATCAACGACGGCGTCGACCTGGAGCTGGTCCCCCCGGCCGACCTCGACATGGCGTCGATCGACGCCGAGGCCGCCGTACGCACCCGCTCGATCATCATGTTCTTCGGTCCGCTGCTGCACCGCATGGACCACTTCAAGTTGCCGTACGCCGGTGGCTGCGACCTCGGGACGCGGACCATCGAGCCGCACATGATCGCGCTGCGCCGGTTCGGTCTGGACATCGCGGCGACCGAGGGGCAGTACCACGCGCAGGTCGACCGCGCGATCCGCCCCGACCGGCCGATCGTCCTGACCGAGCGCGGCGACACGGTGACCGAGAACGCGCTGCTGGCCGCGGCCCGCCACGACGGCGTGACGGTCATCCGCAACGCGTCCTCCAACTACATGGTCCAGGACCTCTGCTTCTTCCTGGAGGCGCTCGGCGTCAAGGTCGAGGGCATCGGCACCACGACCCTGACCGTGCACGGCGTCCCGAACATCGACGTGGACGTGGACTACTCGCCCTCCGAGGACCCGGTCGAGGCGATGAGCCTGCTGGCCGCGGCCGTCGTCACCGAGTCCGAGCTGACGGTCCGCCGTGTCCCCATCGAGTTCCTGGAGATCGAACTCGCCGTCCTGGAGGAGATGGGCCTCGACCACGACCGCAGCCCCGAGTACTTCGCGGACAACGGCCGTACCCGCCTGATCGACCTCACGGTCCGCCCCTCCAAGCTGGAGGCGCCGATCGACAAGATCCACCCGATGCCCTTCCCCGGCCTGAACATCGACAACGTCCCGTTCTTCGCCGCCATCGCGGCGGTCGCCCAGGGCAAGACCCTCATCCACGACTGGGTCTACGACAACCGCGCGATCTACCTCACCGACCTGAACCGCCTCGGCGGCCGCCTCCAGCTCCTCGACCCGCACCGCGTCCTGGTGGAGGGCCCGACCCGCTGGCGCGCCGCCGAGATGATGTGCCCGCCGGCCCTGCGCCCCGCCGTGGTCGTCCTGCTCGCCATGATGGCGGCCGAGGGCACGTCCGTGCTGCGCAACGTGTACGTCATCAACCGCGGCTACGAGGACCTCGCCGAACGCCTCAACACGATCGGGGCGCAGATCGAGATCTTCCGCGACATTTGATGTGCGGATGCCGCCGCACCCCGCCTGAACTGCGGCTTAGCCGGTCAAGGAGGGGTGCGGCGGCATCTGTGGGACTTCTCTGGGACTTTGGGCCCGCATGGGTGACCGTTCCACGAACGGGAATCTGTGAGCGGTGCGTGCCAGGCCGGTCAGAGGCCGTTGGTGAACAGCAGCTTGTTCGGGCCGTGGCCGCTGAGGTTCTCGATGACGTCCTTCGTGGACTTGTCGGAGAGGAAGCCGGCGACCTCGGCCGGGAGCGCGTTGGGGTGCTCGGCCTTGTAGAGGGCGGCAACCCCGGCGACGTGCGGCGCGGCCATCGAGGTGCCGTCGAGCGCGACGCTGCCGCCGCCCGGCTTCGCGGAGACGATGTCCTTGCCGGGGGCGTAGATGTCGAGGCACTCGCCCCAGTTGGAGAAGTCCGTCTCCTCGTCGAAGCGGTTGGTCGCGCCGACCGTCACCACCCGGGTGGCGGAGGCGGGCGAGATCCGGCATGCGTCGATGTTGGCGTTGCCCGCCGCGATGACGGGCAGGACGCCCTGGTCGGACACGGCCGTGGCGGCGTCGTTGACCGCGGCCACCCGGTCGCCGCCCAGGGAGGCGTTCAGGACGGCCGGCTGGTGCGCGTTGCGCGCCACCCACTCGAAGCCCGCGATGATCCCCGACCAGGCCCCCCGCGACTCACAGTTGAGGACCCGGACGCTGACCAGGTTCACCTTCCGCGCCACTCCGAAGGTGCTGCCGCCGATCGTGCCCGCGACGTGTGTGCCGTGGCCGTTGCAGTCCGCGGCGCCCCGGCCGTCGCCGATCGCGTCAAAGCCGGCCCGGGCGCGGCCCCCGAAGTCGGGGTGGGCGAAGTCGATGCCGGAGTCGATGACGTAGACGGTCACTCCCTCCCCGCTGCCGTGGGCGCTGAAGTTGTTGTCGAGTGGCAGGGCACGCTGGTCGATCCGGTCCAGCCCCCAGGAGTTGGCCGGCGACTTCGGCTGGCCCCCCTTGGAGCGCACCGGCGGGGCGCCGGCCCAGCCGTCCTCCTGCACGGACCGCACTCCGCGGGACGTGCGGACGGCCCTGAGCTGCCTCGGTGTGAGGGCCGTTGCGAACCCGTTGATCGCGTGGGTGTAGGTGAACTTCGGCTTCAGCCCGGCGGAGTGGGCGAAGTGCGTCGGGTCGAGGGACTTGCCGAGGGTGACGATGTAGTGGCCCGCAATGGCGTGTGTGGTCTTGAGCAGCGGGGCCGGGGACGGCTCCGGGGCCGAGGCGGAGGCCGTGCCGGCCGCCATGGGGCTCAGGGCGAGGACGGCCGCGGTGGTCAAGCGCGCAGCCGTGACGAGCAGACGCAAGAAGGGCTCCCTGGGGTACGGGGGGATCGACGGGGCGAACCGCGCCCGGCACCGGTGACGGCTCCCAGGCCACGGCCCTCCGTCTGCATCGGATCGCCCACGGACACCACTTGAGCCACTCGCCGCCGCTTGGCGGATGACACACGCCCCACGCGCCCGCCCCGCCGCACCCACTGCGGAAACGATCACTCCTGCTTGACGTACGGTGCCCCACTCCAGGGCACGGCGGCCCGGTGAAACCACCCGCACGGTTGATACAGGGTTTGGGAACAGGTACTCAGCTGGTGATTCAACGTCCTTACATGAGCGGGGCGCACCCTTCCCGGTGGCCGTTCCGGTCAGGATTCGTTGTGTCAGTTCGTGTTGTCGATGACGCTGCGGGCTGCGAGGCGGAAGTTCTTGACTGCTTGGTAGAGGATTCGCTCTCGCTTCGGCAGCAAGGGCGGTGTCCTCGGCTTTGCGGGTGCTGTCTCCCGCGTGAGCGTTCTCGGTCATCCGCCGCATGATGTGGGAGAGGTCGCTGGAGGCGTGGGTGACTCGTGGGGTGGCTTCCGCGAGGGAAGCCGGTCCTTTCTGTCGCTTCGGTTGCGGTCAGCCCGCAAGCCTTCAAGGACCCGAAGGACTGCCCGAGCACTTCTCGTGCCGCAGGAAGCATGAGGCGTGATCCATCGGTCACCGCTGACCGCCCCTCGCTGCGTCACCTGGTGCCACAGAGCCCCCTGCCCGGTTCGGGTGGGGGATTTCATGTTTACGCCCGACATGTCAGCCCCCGATGCCACAGTGGGCGCAGCACACCCAGCATCCCTTTTCCGAGGAGCCGACCGTGGCCCAGAGCACCACCTTCCGCACGAGCACCAAGCAGGACACCCCCGCCGATCACTTTGTGGAGTTCCTCAGCCGAGTCTCCCGCGTACTCAGGAACTTGGCCGACTCGGCTGACCACGCGGCGAAGATGGTGCGGAAAGCGGACGCGGCACGGCGAAGCTGAACCGGCACACCCCGGCAGGCCGGCAGACGTGCTCTCCGCGCGAGCGGAGCTGAGCCGCCCATTGCCGCGGAGGAACAAGGCCGACCTCCAGCGCGCAACCCCGGCCCCGCCGCCCTGCCCTACGTCGAGTAGCACCGGAAGGGTGTCCGTCAGTCGTGGGAGTCCTCTGGGACTCTTCTGGGACTTCCGGCTTCATCAACCGGCACGAGCATGAAACAACTGAAAGACCATTCGCGCAGGTCAGCGTCCAGATCACTCTCATCGGGGCAGGTCACCGCGCTGGCTGGTCTCTTCCGCGACATCTGACGGCCGAATGCCGCCGCGCCCCGGTCCGACCTGCTGGTTCGCGGGTCGGGGAGGGGCGCGGCGGCATCTCCGGGACTTCTGGGGGACTTCTCCGGGACTTCTCGGGGACTTGGCCGGCGCCGTGGTGATTGCCTGTGCGGAAGTGCCGGGAACTCGGCCTGCCCGGACCGTCGGTGCCCTGGGGGACCGGCGGAGGGACCGGCGGAATGTGCCGATCAGGGCCGGAGGAGCTCGGTCAGCCTCGGTTGGCGCCGCCGTACGGCGTTCAGCGGCGCGTCAGGGCCTGGCGCAGCACGTCGTACACGTGGGTGTTGGCGTGCTTGCCGGTGAAGCGGTCGGACAGCGGGCCGACCGCGGTCACGGGAACGTCCACACCGGTGTGCCCGGACGTGGTCCAGTCGATGTAGAAGCTCTTCTCGCTGCCGCGGATGCTGAACGGACCGTCCTCGGCGGAGATGCCGGTGCCGGACTCGTCGGCGGCGTCCGAGTCCTCGACGGCCAGGCCGCCGGTCTCGTGGTCGCCGGTGACGACCAGCAGGGTGTCGGGGTGGGTGGCGACGTAGGCACGGGCCACGGCCACCGCCTTCTCCAGTTCCTGCATGGACTGCAGGACACGGGTGCCGTTGTTCGCGTGGGCGAACTCGTCCACACCCTCCTCCTCGACCATGAGGAAGAAGCCCTTCTTGTTCTTGTCCAGCGTGCTCAGGGCCTTGCTGGTCATGGTGGAGAGACCGACCACCGGGCTGTACACGTCGCCCTGGCCCTCGGCGCGCTGCTGGAACATCTCCTCGTTGGCGAAGAGGCCGAGGAGCTTGCCGCCCTTGGCGCTGCTGAGCTGCTCCGCGCTGGAGACGTAGGAGTAACCGGCCTTCCTGGCCTTGGCGATGAGGTCGCCCTTGGTGCCCTTGCTCGCCTCGGACGGGTCCTCGGCGGGCTGGTCCTTGAACGCACCGGCGCTGCCCGCGGGCAGCCACCAGTCCTCGCCACCGCCCAGGACGACGTCGGGCTTGCTGACCTCGATGTACTGGCGGGCGATCTCGTCCTGCGCCGAACGGTTGGCGGTGTTCGCGAAGAACGCCGCCGGCGACGCGTCGGTGACCTGCGCGGTGGTGACCAGGCCGGTGGCCTTGCCGGCCGCCTTGGCCTGCTGGCCGAGGGTGGCCAGCGGGTTGCCGTCCACGTCGACGCTGATCGCGCCGTTGTAGGTCTTCTCGCCCGTGGCCCACGCGGTCGCCGCGGCGGCCGAGTCGGTGACGACGGCCTTCGGGTCGTCCGGCTCGGTGGTCAGCTGGCCCGAGACGGGGAGCTTGTCCATCGCGAGCTGGCCGCCCAGGCCGCTCAGGTGCAGGCGGGCGGCCTGGCGCGTGGCGGCGCCCATGCCGTCGCCGTTGATGAAGATGACGTTCTTGGCGGTCGGGGTCTTGGCCGAGGCCTGCGGAGCCGAGGCCGACGCGCCCAGCGTCGGGTTGACCACCATCGTCACGACCGCAGCGGCGACCGCGGCGGCTGCGGGAGCGGCGAACCGCCGGGCCCTACGGACATCCAGGGACACAGAGTCCTCCGTTACTGTTCTTGCCCATTACTTGACCGCGAACATAAGGTCCCTTTGGATGATGCTGACCAAGAACAGATGACCAGTACGCGACGAGATCTTGAGTGGCAGGTAAAGACGCGCGGCCCCGTACTTGTTCGGACAGGTCACGCGAGGGCAGGTTGCGGCGGCAGTCGGTCGGCGTGGTGTCAGCGGCCCCAACCGGTGCAGGCCGAGGAGCCGTCGGGCAGGTCGATGCAGGCCCGTGCCTCGGACGGGCGCCCGAGGCCGATCATCAGGGTGTAGAGGTACCGGCCCGGCACGAGCACCAGCCGCGACTGGTGCCGTCCGTCGGTGGTGTCGACCTCCAGCCGGTCCCCGCTGCGCGGTGCGGTGATCCGGCCCCAGGCCGCCCGGCACGTCGGACTGAAGCGCAGTTCCACGATGCGTCCGGCGATCTCCCGGCGCGCCCGGGTGCCCGCGTCCGTCCAGCAGTCCGTGTCGTGCTGTTCGGCGTCGCGGTCCGTGCAACTCTCCCCCCGGCAGGTGCCGCTGCTGGGTCTCGACGCCGGTTCCCGGTGCCAGCCGCCGTACGTCCATGCCACGGCACCCACGCCGAGGACGGTGGCCAGCACGGTCCCCGCCGCCACGAGCAGGACGGTGCCGCGGCCCGGTCTCCGGCCCCGGGGGGCCGGCCCGTCGGACCGGCCCGGGGGCGGGTCCACGGCCACGGCCTGCGCTCCCGCCTCTCGCGGCGCGTCCGTGGCGGGCGCGACTTCCGCGGGCGCGACTTCCGCGGGGCCGGCGGTCGGCGGGGCGGTGGCGCGTGCGTCGCGGCCGCTCCACGCGCCGTCGGCGAGCTGCCACAGCGCCAGCAGCCGTACGGGATCCGCACCGCTCAGCTTCGCCAGCGTCTCCACCGCGTCCCGGGGCGGGAGCGTCTTGCCGTTGAGGTACCGCTCCCAGGACGACTTGCTGTACGTGGTCCTGGCCGCGAGCGCGGCGAAGCTCAGCCCGGTCTCCTCCCTCGCCTCCCGCAAGCGCTCCACGAGGTGACGGACCTCGGGTGCAGTGGCTGCCCGCGGCTCACGGCCCGGGCCCGGCCGGGGACCCTCAGTCACCCGGCTTCCTGAGCTCGCGCCAGGTCATGGGGCCCACGATGCCGTCGGCGGTGAGTCCGCGAGACCGCTGGAACCCCTGGACCGCGGCCCTGGTGTTGGGCCCGAACGAGCCGTCGATCCCCTGCGGGTCGAAGCCGTGCCGTCTGACCAGGCACTGCACCTCCGCCACCGCCTCGACGGTGATGCCGACGTGGTACTCGTCGGTGAGGGTCGTGCTGTGCCCGGCGTACAGCAGGCCGTCGTGCAGGGTGAAGTAGCACGGGAACGTCTTCGCGGAGTAGGTGGAGGTCGGCACCTTCGTCGTCGCGGTGGCCGCACGAGGCTCCGGCGTCGCCGACGGCGACCCGGGCCAGGCGATGGCCACGGCCACCGCCGCCAGCACGGCGAGGCCTGCCGCCACCACGGCCACACCGGCGACCGTCGCGACCGGCCGTGCCCGACGCGGGGTCCGGCCGTCGTCCGGTCCGCCGTCGTGCGGTCCCCCGCCGTCCGGGCCGGCGTCTTGAGGTCGGTCGTCTTCCGGTCGGCCGTCATCCGGTCGGCCGTCATCCGGTCGGCCGACGGGGACCGTTGACTCGCCGCGCTCCTCAGGCACCGCCTTGGAGAGCGCCGACCGTTCCGGCTCCCGCGGAGCCGGTGCCGGTGCCCCTGCCGGTGCCGTGGGACCCTGCGAGGCGTGGGTGGTGGCCACCTCCCACAGCGCCGCCAGGCCGATCCGGTCCCCGCCGCACACGTCGGCCATGGTCTCGACGGCCTGCCGGGGCGGGGTCACCTTGCCGTTGAGATAGCGCTCCCAGGACGACTTGCTGAACCCCGTCCTGGACTCCAACGCGACCATGCTCAGCCCGCTGTGGTCCTTCAACCGGCGCAGCTCGACCACGAGTCGGCGGATCCGGGGATCCAACGACTCGGGCAGCGCCTTCCATCGCGACATGCCCCAACCCTTCGCGTACGCCGTCGCGCACCCGTCCAGCCCCCGTCCCACGCCCTTCGCGCCTTCACGATATCTGCACATCCCGCCGTCCCACCGTCCCGCACGACATCCCTGCAGCTCGGCACCGGGATCATCCCCGGATGTCCCAACTCGCTTTGATCTATGGCCGGTTGGGCGGAGAGCCGACCACGATGGGCCGCGCACCGACCACGACGGGTTCCGGGGGATTCCATGACAGTCACCACGGCGGCAGGCACATCGGCAGGCCCGACGGCAGGCCCGACGACGCGCAGGCGTGCGTCACTCGCGCTCGCCGCAGCCGTCCTCCTGGGCGGCACGCTCGCCGGCCAGTTCGCCGTCGGGACCGAGGCCACCGCGGCCGTCCCGGCCACGGTCTACGCCTGCAACGTGACCGGCGGATTCGGCCCGCTCACCGCCGGCTACTACTCGGGCAGCACCGCGATTCCGTCCACCTCGCAGGTGACCGCCGCCGGCAAGGAGGCCCAGTGCCTCCTCAAGTACCGGGGATACGACCCGGGGACCGTCGACGGGATCTTCGGCTCCAAGTCCCAGGCCGCGGCGAGGGCTTTCCAGCACGACATCAACGACCTCTGCGAGGCCGCTCTCAAAGAGGACGGCAGCGTCGGCCCCAAGACCTGGCCGTGGCTGCGCTATCCGGGGTGCTGACCACCGCTCACGCACAGATCCGTAGTCCCCGAAGAAAGGAACGAGGCATGCGAGCAGCATTCCGCGCGAGGCTGGCGGCACTGACGATCGGGGTGCTCGCCGTCCCCGCGGGCCTGGTCGTCACCGCCGCGGGTCCGGCGTCGGCGAGCGCCTACTGCGGCCGGACCGGTCCGCTGAACGACGGCACCGAAGTCACGATGACGAAGGGCGTCTCCGCCAACATGCGCAGCGGCTCCAGCACCAGCTGTGCCGTGAAGGGCTGGGCCGACAACCAGGACACGCTCATGTACTACTGCTACACCTCCGGCGACGGCGGCACCTGGACCTGGCTCTGGAACATCGACGACGGCACGGTCGGCTGGGTGAAGGACTCCCTGCTTCCCGGGAACGGCTCCAACTACTCCTGCGGCTTCTGACCGAGGCGCCCCACTGACAAGCTCGCGCGGGGGCGACGGGGGTGTCCCCGCGCGAGCTTTCCCGGCACCGGCCGATCCCCCCCCTGGGCCACCCCTCCCCCGCGACCCCGGCACCCCCGTCGCCACGCCGCCCCCGTCGCCACGCCGTCCCGGCCGAGAAGGCCGTCTCCCGCACTTCGCACCGCCCGCCACCCTCACCGGCGCGGCGGGCATCGGCATGCCCGCCGACCGGCTGCGCGCCCCCTCGGTGGCCGCCGCGCGGGCCCCATCCCCCTTTGTTGGAACGTCATGACAAAGTCATTGACAACCCCTGAGGGCGCGCCCATAGTACGTGTCACTAGAGCGCGCTAATAAAGCGCTCTAGTGCAGACACAACCCGAAAGCCGCAAGCCGCCGTCGGTCGTACCCCTGACCGTCGGCACGGAGCTCCACCCCCGCCCGCGCGAGGCACCCGGTCGGCCACCGGTGCCGCATGCCCCCACCGCCGGCGGTCCACCCGCGCGCTTCACGACTCCCCGATCCGCCACACTCCGGCACCGGGCCACCGGGCCGGCGAAGACATCCCCTCCCCGTCATTACCGCTCGTTCCGCTCCGCAGAGCCGACCCAGACCGCACAGCGAGGTGCTAGGGACATGCACAGAAACCACCGAGCCGCCGCCATGGCCGCCACCGTTCTCGCGGGCGTCCTGCTCGCCGCAGGCTGCTCCAGCAGCTCCGGCGGCAAGAACTCCGAGAACAGCGGCGCCGCCGCGTCCGCCGGCAAGGCGTCCACGCCCCGCATGACGGTGGCCATGATCACGCACGCCCAGCCCGGCGACACCTTCTGGGACCTGATCCGCAAGGGCGCGGCCGCGGCCGCCGCCAAGGACAACATCAAGCTGGTCTACTCCGCCGACCCCAGCGCCGCCAACCAGGCCAACCTGGTGCAGAACGCGATCGACCAGAAGGTCGACGGCATCGCCCTGACCGCGGCCACGCCCGACGCCCTGAAGGCGGTGGTGGCCAAGGCCAAGGCCGCGGACATCCCGGTCGTCGGCTTCAACTCCGGTCTGGACGCCTGGAAGAAGCTCGGCATGCTCGAGTACTTCGGCCAGGACGAGAACATCGCGGGTGAGGCCTTCGGGCAGCGCCTCAACCAGCTGGGCGCCAAGCACGCCCTGTGTGTCGTGCAGGCCCAGGGCCAGGTCGCCCTCGAAGCCCGCTGCGCGGGCCTGGCCAAGGGCTTCAAGGGCAAGACCGACAAGATCTACGTCAACGGCACCGACATGCCCTCGGTCAAGTCCACCATCACGGCCAAGCTCCAGCAGGACTCCTCGATCGACCAGGTCGTCACCCTCGGCGCCCCGATCGCCCTGACCGCCATCCAGTCCGTCAAGGACGCCGGCAGCAAGGCCAAGGTGGCCACCTTCGACCTCAACAAGGACCTGGTGTCCGCCGTCCAGGACGGCTCCGTCGAGTTCGCGGTCGACCAGCAGCCGTACCTCCAGGGCTACCTCGCCGTCGACTCCCTGTGGCTCTACAAGAACAACGGCAACTACAGCGGCGGCGGCACCGCCCCCGTCCTCACCGGCCCCGCGTTCGTCACCAAGGAGAACGCCGGCACCATCGCCAAGTTCGCCGCCAACGGCACCCGCTGACGTTCAGTCGGCGATCACCTGGCGAGCGGGCCGTCTCCTGCGGGGGGCGGCCCGCTCGTGCCGCGTACCACCAGTTTCGGGTCCAGCACCGCCTCGCGCGGCTCCAGTTCGGGCTCCTCCAGCCGCTCCACGGCGAACCGCACCGCGTACTCGGCCATCAGCCGGGCGTCCTGACGGACCGTGGTGAGGCCGACCGGCATGAGGTGGGAGAGATGGCTGTCGTCGAAGCCGACCACGGAGATGTCTGCCGGGACCTCGACACCGCCCCGCGTCATCGCCATCAACACGCCCATCGCGCAACGGTCGTTGCCCGCCAGCACCGCCGTCGGCAGCGGCAGCCCGCGGTCGCGTTCCGTGAGCAGCAGCCGTCCGGTCTCGATGCCGGACTGCTCGGTGTGCGCACCGGGTATCACCCGGGTCTCCGGCTCCAGTCCGTGCCTGCGCATCGCGGCCCGGTAGGAGCGCCGCCGCTCGGCCGAACCGGGACCCCGGCCGCCGTCGATGTGCACGATCCTGCGGTGGCCGAGCTCGACCAGGTAGTCCATGGCCTGCCGGACGCCCTTGCTCTCCGCGCTGTGCACGAAGTCCACCCGGGCCCTCGGCACCCGGCTGCTGACCGACACGGTCACGACTCGCCGGCCGAGTTCCTCCAGGTAGGCGGGGTCCGCGTCCGGGCCGAGCAGGATCAGCGCCTCGCAGCGGTGGGCGAGCAGCGCCTCCACCGCCTTCTCCTCGCTGCGGCCCTCGGCGGCGGCGGAGAGCAGCACGTCGTAGCCGAGCCGTTCGGCCTCCGGGTAGATGCCCTCGATGAGGTCGGTCTGGAAGATCTGGTGGACGGTGAACATCACACCGAGGGTGCGGCTGCGGCCCCGGGCCAGCAGCCGGGCCGCGCTGTCGGGGCGGTAGCCGATCTCGTCGGCGACCCGCAGCACCCGCTCGCGCGTCTCCTGGCTCGCACCGGGCTGGTTGCGGAACACGATCGACACCAGCGCCCGGGAGACACCCGCCCTGTCGGCGACGTCGGCCATCGTCGGCCGCCGCCTGCCCGCTGCATCCACCTGCGCACCCACCCTTCGACGGAGCCCACCCTAGGCCCTGCCGTCGGAAGCTCCCGGAAATCCCCCGGCAACAAGGTATTGACATGACATTCGGACAGGGGTCATCGTACTCGCACTAGAGCGCGCTAGTAGAGCGCGACAAAGGCCCGCCTCCCGCGACCGAGTCCCCCTCTCCCGGAGGACCCCCTCCCCCGAAGGACACTCCATGGCAACGGCGCCATCCGCCCTCCGCACCACCGCAGGCAACCTGTGCCTGGGCTCGGCACCCGACTCCTGGGGCATCTGGTTCCCCGAGGACGAGCACCAGGTCCCGTACACCCGCTTCCTCGACGAGCTGCAGCAGGCCGGCTACGAGTGGTTCGAGCTCGGCCCCTACGGCTACCTCCCCACCGACCCGCAGCGGCTCAAGGACGAACTCGACGCCCGCGGGCTCAAGGTCTCCGGCGGCACCG
The DNA here is from genome assembly GCF_042721035.1 of Streptomyces sp. NPDC058464. NCBI lineage: Bacteria > Bacillati > Actinomycetota > Actinomycetes > Kitasatosporales > Streptomycetaceae > Streptomyces > Streptomyces sp. NPDC058464. The sequence continues at coordinate 61,910 of NZ_JBHXMA010000034.1, read as the reverse complement.
CGTTCGGCGCGCTGCACCGCCCCGAGGCCTGGGACGAGATGCTCGCCCACGTCCGGCAGGTCGCCACGCTGACCCAGGCCGCGGGCGCCCACCACCTGGTCCTCATCCCGCCCATGTACCGGGACGAGAAGACCGGCGCGTTCACCGAGTCGCCCGAGCTGACCGCCGACCAGTGGGCGGGCTTCGGCAAGTCCGCCGACCGGCTGGGCCGGCTGCTCCTCGACGAGTACGGCGTACGGCTGGTGATCCACCCGCACGCCGACAGCCACATCCAGACCCAGCCGGAGATCGAACGGCTGCTCGACGAGTCCGACGGCCGGTACACGAACCTGTGCCTGGACACCGGGCACGTGGCCTACGGCGGTGGTGACAACGTCGACCTGATCCGCCGCTTCGGCGAGCGCGTCGGCTACGTCCACATCAAACAGATGGACCCGGAGGTCCTCGCCCAGGTCGCGGCCGAGGACCTCGGCTTCGGCGAGGCCGTGAAGCGGGGCGTGTGCGTCTCGCCGCCGGCCGGGGTGCCGAACCCCGCCGACGTGATCGCCGAGCTGGCCGGCCTCGACGCCGAGCTGTTCGTCATCGTCGAGCAGGACCTGTACCCGTGCGCCCCCGAGGTGCCGCTGCCCATCGCCACCAGCACGCGGGCGTACCTGAACGGCTGCGGCCTGTCCGGTACCCGGCGCCCGCACCTCGACCGGTGAGGGGGCGGCCCATGAACGTCAGGGACGACGCGATCCAGGCCATCGCCCCCGAGGCCACCGTCCCCGGCACCGACCGGCCCTCCGCGGCGGTCTCCCGGCGACTGCGGGTCATCACGGTCATCGCCACCTTCGGCGGACTGCTCTTCGGCTACGACACCGGCGTGATCAACGGTGCCCTGCCCTACATGAGCAGGGATCTCGGGCTGAACTCGTTCACCGAGGGCATGGTCACCAGCTCGCTGCTGCTGGGCGCCGCGCTCGGTGCGGTGGCCGGCGGCCGGCTGTCGGACGCGCGCGGCCGCCGCCGTACGATCCTCGCCCTCGCGGTGCTGTTCTTCGTGGGCGCGCTGGGCGCCACCCTCGCGCCGACCACCGCGGTGATGATCGCGGCACGGTTCGTGCTCGGCCTGGCGGTCGGCGGCGCGTCGGTGACCGTGCCGGTGTACCTGGCGGAGATCTCACCCGCGGAGCGGCGCGGCGCGCTGGTCACCCGCAACGAACTGATGATCGTCAGCGGGCAGTTGCTGGCCTTCACCTCCAACGCCGTGATCGCGCACGTCGGCAGCGAGAACGGTGGCGTCTGGCGCTGGATGCTGGTGATCGCCACCGTCCCGGCCGTGGTGCTGTGGTTCGGGATGCTGGTGATGCCGGAGAGCCCGCGCTGGCTGGCGTCCAGGACCCGGTTCGGCGAGGCGCTGGAGGTGCTGCGGCAGGTGCGGTCCGCGCAGCGCGCCGAGGCCGAACTGGCCGAGGTGGCCGCGCTCGCGGTGCGGGAGGAACAGGAGAGGCTCGGCGGCTGGCAGGACATGAAGGCCACGCCGTGGCTGCGCAGGCTGATGTTCGTCGGCTTCGGCATCGCGATCGTGCAGCAGATCACCGGCGTCAACACGATCATGTACTACGGCACCCAGATTCTCTCGGACGCCGGTTTCGCCGCGGACACCGCGCTGACCGCGAACATCGCCAACGGTGTGATCTCGGTCCTCGCCACCTTCGTCGGCATCTGGCTCCTCGGGCGCGTCAACCGCCGTCCGATGCTGATGACCGGTCAGGTCGGCACCACGCTGGCCCTGTTGTTCATCGGCGTCTTCTCCCTGGTGCTGCCCGCCGGGGACGGCCGGGCCTATGCCGTGCTCGCCATGACGGTCACCTTCCTCGCCTTCCAGCAGGGTGCGATCTCCCCGGTGACCTGGCTGATGCTCTCCGAGATCTTCCCGATGCGGATGCGCGGCTTCGGGATGGGCGTCGCGGCCGTGGTGCTGTGGCTGACCAACTTCGTGATCGGCCTGGTCTTCCCGTCGCTGGTCTCCGCCATCGGCATTTCCAACACCTTCTTCCTCTTCGTCGTGGCCGGGATCCTCTCGCTCACCTTCGTGAAGCTCTACGTCCCCGAGACCAGGGGCCGCACCCTCGAAACCCTCGAAGCCGAACTCCGGGCGCGCTTCTCCTGACCCCCCTGCCTGACCCCCTGCCTGACCCCCTGAAGGGACGACCATGACCGTACGTGTAGGAGTCATCGGCGCCGGCTGGATCGGCAACGAGCACATCCAGCGCCTCACCCACACCGTCACCGGAGCCCGCGTCACCGCGGTCACCGACATCGACCCGGCCCGTGCCGCCGAGGCCGCCGAGCCGGTCGGCGCCCGGGTGCTGCCCGACGGGGCGGCCGTGGTCGCGGCCGACGACGTGGACGCCGTACTCGTCACCTCCTGGGGCCCCACCCACGCCGAGCACGTGCTGACCGCGATCGCCGCCGGGAAGCCCGTCTTCTGCGAGAAGCCCCTCGCCACCACCGCCGAGGACTGCCTGCGGATCGTCGAGGCGGAGCAGGCGCACGGGCGGCGGCTGGTGCAGGTCGGCTTCATGCGCCGCTACGACGCCGGCTACCGGCAACTGAAGGAGGTCATCGACTCCGGCCGGATCGGCGCACCGCTGATCGTGCACTGCGCCCACCGCAACCCGACCGTCCCCGAGTCGTACACCTCCGCGATGGCCGCGCTGGACACGGCGGTGCACGAGGTCGACGTACTGCGCTGGCTCCTCGACGACGAGATCGTCTCCGCCCAGGTGGTCCTGCCGCGCTCCACGAGCAAGCGGTCCGAGCACCTGAAGGACCCGCAGATCATGCTCTTCGAGACCGCCAAGGGCGTCCGCGTCGACCTGGAGGTCTTCGTCAACTGCCGGTACGGCTACGACATCCAGTGCGAGGCGGTGGGCGAGGAGGGCCTGGTCCGGCTGCCCGACCCGGCCGCCGTCGGCGTCCGTACCGCCGGTCAGCACAGCACCGCCGTGCTCACCGACTGGGTGGGCCGCTTCCGGGACGCCTTCGACACCGAGTTCCGCGAGTGGATCGCCGACCTGGCGGCGGGCGAGGAGCCCACCGGTCCCTCCGCCTGGGACGGCTACGCCGCCACCGTCATCACCGCCGCGACCGTCGAGGCCCTGGAGTCGGGCACCGTCGTCGCCACCGACCTCAAGCCCCGCCCGGCCTTCTACGGAGGCACCGCATGAAGATCGCCCTCGACCCGTACATGTTCCGTGCCCTGCCGATCGACGACATGGTCCGCACGGTGGCCGAACTCGGCTACGAATACATCGAGTTGTCGCCGCGCGACGACTTCATGCCGTTCTTCCTGCATCCGCGCGCGGACGACGGGCGGATCGCGGAGCTGAAGAACTCGCTGCGCACGCACGGCGTGCAGCTCTCCTCGGTGCTGCCGCTGTACAAGTGGTCGTCGCCGGACGAGGCCGAGCGGCAGGCGGCCGTCCGCTACTGGAAGCGGATGATCGAGATCACGGCCGACCTCGAATGCCCGCTGATGAACAGCGAGTTCAACGGCCGCCCGGAGCGCGCCGCCGAGAGCGAGGCCGCGTTCTGGCGCTCGCTGGAGGAACTGCTCCCGCTCTTCGAGCGCGAGGGCATCGCCCTCAACCTGGAGGCGCACCCGGACGACTTCTGCGAGGAGAACACCCCCGCGGTGGACCTGGTCCGCGCGATCAACAAGCCGTGGGTGAACTACCTCTACTGCGCCCCGCACTCCTTCCACCTCTCCGGTGCCGACCCCACGGCCGACATCGCGGCGATGATGCGCTACGCCGGTGACAAGCTGCGGCACGTGCACATCGCGGACTCCTTCAACCACAAGGGCTCCAGCGGGCTGCGCTACATCCTCAACCCGCCCGGCACCACGGCCCGGATCCACCAGCACCTGGACATCGGCCAGGGCGAGGTGAACTGGGACGCCTTCTTCGGCACCCTGCGCGAGCTGGACTTCGACGGTGTCGCCACCGCCTGCGTCTTCGCCTGGGAGGAACGGGCGCGCGAGTCCTCGGCGTTCATGCTGGACCGCATCAAGAAGGAGCTGGCGGCGTAGGCCCTGCGCTGGAAGTGCCGGGGTATGCCGTCTGTCGACTGCGGCGCCGTCGTGGCTGGTCGCGCCCACGCGGCGGAGCCGCATATGGATCCAGCCCTGCGCCCCTTACGGGGCGCTGCCGAACCGCAGCGGACTTCGCGGGACCCGCTTAGCCGAGGACCACTTCCACCGCCCTCAGCCACCCGTCGACCGGCCCGGCCGTCAGCAACCCGCTGCCCGCGCCGGCGAGTTGGCCGGCGGCCGGGCGGAGCGCCGCCCGGGAGCGGCGCAGGGCGGGATGGTCACCGAGTTCCAGGGCGACGGCGGCCACGACACACCACAGTGCCTCCTGCACGAGGTCGGCAGGAGGCTCGGGCAGCCCGTGCAGCGCGTCGCGGGCTGCCCCTTCGTCGGCGGCGGCGAGGGCGAGCGCGGGCCGGATCCAGGGGAGGTACGGCCCCCAGTCGGCGCCCGGGTCGACGGCGTCCCGGATTCCGCGGGGCCGCTCCGCCAGGCGGAGGCAGAGCAGCGCGAGGGGAAGCAGCCCGTCGCGCACCCCGGGCATCCCGGGCCCGTCGAGAAGCCGGCCGACCTCACGATAGGCGGCCTCGACGGCACCGGCTCCTCCCCCGCCGTGGCCGGTCCCGCCCGTCGCCGCCAGGCGCAGCGCCCGGTATCCCGCCGTGAACACCCTTGCCAGCGGCAGTTCATGACGGTCCGCCAGCCGGTCGACGGCTGCCGCGTGTTCGTCGGCGGTCGTGAAGTCCGCGAGCGCGGCGCGTGCCTGTACCCGGATCAGGTGGCCGAGCACCTCGTAGGTGGCCAGGCCGTGCCGGGCCGCCAGAGCGACCAGTTCGGTGCCTACGGCGTCGCGGCGCGGGGCGAGGCCGGGCCGGGTGCAGGACTGCATGAAGACGCCGTTGAGGGCGAAGGCGAGCAGCGCCGGGTCGTCCAGGCGGCGGGCGAGCCGCTCGGCCTCGGCGGCGGCCTGCGCGGCGCGGCCGGACCTGGTGCCGCGTGACTCCAGGGCGACGGTGGCGAGCAGCCGGCAGCGGACGGCGTCCTGGGCCGGGGTGGCGGGGAGCCGGGCCAGTGCCCGTTCGGCGGCCCGGACGATCCGGCGGGCGCCCGTCTCGTCGTCGGACCGGGTCCAGATCGCGGGAACGTCGTAGGCGCCGATGACCCGGGCGGTGAGTTCCGGGTCGCCGAACTCCTCGGCCGCGGTGATCGCCGCGAGCCGGTGTTCGCGGGCGGCGGCCAGCCCGCCGGAGCCGGTCACCGCGAGGATGCGGAGCAGTCCGACGGTCGATTCGAGACGGGCCCGGGATCCGGCGGCGACGGTACGGTCGTACGCCTCGGCGGCCCGGGACCAGACCCGGGCCGGTGCCGACTCGCGTTCCGCGTCCAGCCCCGGGTCCTGCGCGAGGATGCCGGCCTCCAGCCGGCGCAGCGCCCGGCCCGGGTCGACGCCCAGCTGTCCGGCGAGGGTCGCGCGGGCCCGGCGCAGCACCGCGAGGGCGTCGCCCTGGCGGCCGGTCCGGTAGAGGGCGAGCGCCAGCAGCCGCCAGGCCTCCTCGCGCCACGGGTGCCCGGCGAGGTGGGCGTCCAGATCGGGCACCGCCTCGGCCGCCCGGCCCGCCGCCAGGAGCGCCTCGGCCCGCTGCTCCACGGCCCGCAGCCGCAGTTCGGCGAGCCGGGCCCGCTCGCCCCGGCACCACTCCTCGTCCGCGAACTCGGCGTAGGCGGGCCCCCGCCACAGCTCCAGCGCCTCCCGCAGCAGCTCCGCGGCCGTCCCGGGTTCCTCCTGCCCGGCGGCCGTCACGGCCCGCTCGAACCGCCAGGCGTCGACCGTTTCCGCGCGCAGGGCGTAGCCGGGGCCGTCGGTGACCAGCAGCCGGGCCGGAGTTCGGCGCGGCCGGTCGGGTTCGAGGGCCCGCCGCAGGTCCCCGACGAAGGTGCGGACGGCGCCGACGGCGGTGGGCGGCGGCTCCTCCCAGAGGTCGGCGACCAGCCGGGCGACGGGCACCACGCGTCTGCGGGCGACGAGCAGCCGGGCCAGTACGGCGCGGTGCCGGGGGCCCTTCAGGGCGAGCGGGAGACCGGCCCGCTCGGCCGTCACGGGTCCGAGCACCCCGAAGGCGACCTGGTCGTTCCTCACCCGCCCACCGTACGTTCCGCCGGCCCGCTGCTGATTCGCTGCTGATCGGGGAACGGGAGCCTCGGCGCATGAACATCCCCGGTTTTCAGCAGCACCGTGTCCCGGTCGCGGACGGCGTCGCCCTGCACACGGCCGTCGGCGGCACCGGCAGCCCGGTCGTCCTGCTGCACGGTTTCCCCCAGACCCACCTGATGTGGCGGCACGTGGCCGCCGGCCTCGCGGACGGACACACCGTGATCTGTCCCGACCTGCGCGGCTACGGCGCCAGCGACAAGCCCGCCGACGCGGACGGGACGTCGTACGCGAAGCGGACCATGGCCGCCGACGTGGTGGCGCTCGCCCGGGCCCTCGGCCACGAGCGCTTCGCGCTCGCCGGGCACGACCGGGGCGCGCTGGTCGCCTTCCGGGCCGGGCTCGACCACCCGGACGCGGTCACGCACCTGGCGCTGCTGGACGTGCTGCCCACCCTGGACATGTGGGAGGTACTGCACGGCGCCACGGCCGCCGTCGCCTTCCACCTGTACCTGATGGCCCAGCCGCCGGGCCTGCCGGAGGAGTTGATCGGCGCGGCCCCGGACCTGTTCTTCGGCCACTTCCTCGACCTGTGGACCCGCGACCCCGCGGCGATCCCGGCCGACGTCCGCGCCGCCTATCTCGCGGCCTGCCGGGCGGCGGTGCCCTCCATCGTCGCCGACTACCGGGCCTCGGCCGGTGTCGACGCGGGCCACGACCTGGCCGACCGGGCCGCCGGGAACGTCCTGTCCATGCCGGTCACCGTGCTCCAGCAGGACTGGGGTGCCGCCCTCGGCTACGACGCGGCCGCGGTGTGGCGGGCCTGGGCCCCGGACCTGGAGCACCGGACGGTGACGTGCGGGCACTTCATGGCGGAGGAGGCGCCGGACGAGGTCACCACGACGCTGCGCAAGCTGCTGACCCGCTGATCTACTGACCTGCCGATCTACTGACCCCCTGACCCGCTGATCTGCTGATCTGGCGACCGGGCCCCGGCGGCACGGCACCTGGGCCCGGTTCCCGTGCCCGAGCCCGGGCCCAGGCCCAGGCCCAGGCCCAGGTCAGTCTTCCGTGAGGGTGATGTCCCGCTGGCCGGTGGCGTGGAAGGACGGCAGCGGCAGGCCGCCCGTGGAGCGCAGCTCCATGATCGTGGCCTCCACGCGAGCCGCGCCGGGCTTCAGCTTCTCCGAGGTGACCTTGCCGGTGTTCTCCCAGCGGTGCTCGGCGCCGTCGCAGACGGCCCGGGTGCCGCCGATGCCGTACTTGTAGTTCGGGGAGTCCTGGCTGACCGAGGAGCTGATGAACACCGGTCCGCCTGCACCGGTGCAGGTGTAGGTACCGGAGAGGGTGACGGTGCCGTCGGAGGCGAGACGGCCGGTGCGGTCGACGGTGACGGACTCGCCGGAGGCGGCGGTCGCCGGGGCGACGGCGGCGCACAGCAGGGCGACGGAACCGAGGGCCGCGGCGAGGACGGTGCGTACGGGCATGGTTTCCTTCCCGGATCACGAGGTGGGGGCATGCCCTGGATACCGGGCGGCCGGGCCCCGGAGCGTGATCGTCACCCCTTCGGTGGCGCGTCCCGCCGTGCCCGGGACGCGGGTCGTATCCCGGAGCCGCGGCGACCGTCGTGGGAGCGTCCGGGAGTTGTCCGCGTGTTGTCACAGGTCGCGGCAGGAGGTTCCCCCGCGTTCACGACAGGAGCATGGTCTGGTCATGCCGGTCGGCGACCGCGCCGGAGGCAGACCCGTGGAGGTGCGCCATGTGTTCCCACCAGTCCCCGAGCGCGACGGCCGACCGCGGCCCGGCGCACATCGTCGCCGCCCACCCCGAGCAGGGCTGGACCCTGCTGTGCGACGGGGCGATCGTCTTCGACGACACGGGTGAGCTGCACCCCGACGGCAGCGTGGTCCCGCCGCGCCGCGGCCCGGCCGACCGTTTCGCCGTCGCCATCGCCGCCTGACCCGGCACCGGGCACAGGCACCGGCACCGGCACCGGCACCGGCACCGGCACCGGCACGAGCCCTGGCCGCCGGGCGCCCTGGACGTGCTCCGGAATGCTGACTCACGTTCAGCCATGCACCGAAGGTGACCAGCAGTGATGCCGGGGACCTAAAATGATCAACGTGCCCGAGCAACACGCCCCGAGGTCCCTCATCGTCACGCTCTACGGCGCGTACGGCCGCTTCCTGCCCGGCCCGGTGCCCGTCGCCGAGCTGATCAGGCTGCTGGCCGCCGTGGGCGTGGACGCCCCCTCCGTACGTTCGTCGGTGTCCCGGCTGAAACGGCGCGGGCTGCTGGCCCCGGCCCGTACCGCACAGGGCACCGCCGGGTACGAGCTCTCCGCGGAGGCACGGCAGCTGCTCGACGACGGCGACCGCCGCGTGTACGCCGACGCGCCGCCCGAGGACGAGGGCTGGGTGCTCGCGGTGTTCTCGGTACCCGAGTCGGAGCGGCAGAAGCGGCACGTGCTGCGCTCGCGGCTGGCCGGACTCGGCTTCGGCACCGCCGCGCCGGGCGTCTGGATCGCCCCGGCCCGGCTCTTCGAGGAGACCCGGCACACCCTGCGCCGGCTCGGCCTTGACCCGTACGTGGACTTCTTCCGGGGTGACCACCTCGGCTTCGCACCCACCACCGAGGCGGTCGCCCGCTGGTGGGACCTGACGGCGATCGCCAAGGCGCACGAACAGTTCCTCGACGCCCACGAGCCGGTGCTGCGCTGCTGGGAACACCGGTCGGACACCCCGCCCGAGGACGCCTACCGCGACTATCTCCGCACCCTCGACTCCTGGCGCCACCTGCCGTACACCGACCCCGGACTGCCGACGGGCCTGCTGCCCGCCGACTGGCCCGGCACCCGCTCGGCGGCCGTCTTCCGCGCCCTGCACGACCGGCTGCGGGAGGCCGGGGGCACCTTCGTCGGACTGGAACCGTCCCTGTGACCGGCTCTCCGACCGGCTCTCCGACCGACTCCGTGAACGGCCCTGTGAACGGGCCGACGGCCCTTTGTGAAATGTTCATTGCAGGACCCTGTGACCTCTTGCCTACCAGGAGTCACTCAGTTAAACCTCAGGTTCCTTAACCGTTCCTCTCAGACTTCTTACCTACTCTTCGACGGGTCGTACGCGAGTTTGACGAGTAGGTAAGGAAGAGGTCTGTTGCGCATGACCACCACGCCAAGGGCTCAGGGAGCCACGGTCTGGCTGACGGGGCTGCCGAGCGCGGGGAAGACGACGATCGCCCGCCTCCTCGGCGACCGGCTCAAGGCCGAGGGACATCGCGTGGAGGTCCTCGACGGCGACGAGATACGCCGCTTCCTCTCGGCCGGCCTCGGCTTCTCCCGGGAGGACCGCAACACCAACGTGCAGCGCATCGGCCTGGTCTCCGAGGTCCTCGCGCGCAACGGCGTGCTCTCCGTCGTCCCGGTCATCGCGCCCTACGCCGACAGCCGCGAGGCGGTACGCGGCCGGCACGAGAAGAGCGGGACGCCGTACCTGGAGGTGCATGTGGCGACCCCGGTCGAGGTGTGCAGCGAGCGGGACGTGAAGGGCCTGTACGCCCGGCAGGCCGCCGGTGAGCTGACCGGGCTGACCGGCGTCGACGACCCGTACGAGCCGCCCGTCGACCCGGCGCTGGTGCTGCACACCCAGAAGCAGACCCCGCAGGAGTCGGCGGACGCGGTGCACGCGCTGCTGGTGGAGCGGGGGCTGGCATGAGCACCTTCACGCTGTCCCACCTGGACGCGCTGGAGTCCGAGGCGGTCCACATCTTCCGCGAGGTGGCGGGCGAGTTCGAGCGGCCGGTGATCCTGTTCTCCGGCGGCAAGGACTCCATCGTCATGCTGCACCTGGCCCTGAAGGCCTTCGCCCCGGCGGCGATCCCGTTCTCGCTGCTGCACGTGGACACCGGACACAACTTCCCCGAGGTGCTCGCCTACCGCGACCGTACGGTCGAGAGGTACGGGCTGCGGCTGCACGTGGCCTCCGTGCAGGACTACATCGACCGGGGCGTGCTGCGCGAGCGGCCCGACGGCACCCGCAACCCGCTGCAGACCGTGCCGCTGACCGAGAAGATCCAGAGCGAGCGCTTCGACGCGGTCTTCGGTGGCGGCCGCCGCGACGAGGAGAAGGCCCGCGCCAAGGAGCGGGTGTTCTCGCTGCGCGACGAGTTCTCGCAGTGGGACCCGCGCCGCCAGCGCCCCGAGCTGTGGAACCTCTACAACGGCCGGCACGCCCCCGGCGAGCACGTCCGCGTGTTCCCGCTCTCCAACTGGACCGAGCTGGACGTCTGGCAGTACATCGCCCGCGAGGAGATCGAACTGCCGCAGATCTACTACGCCCACCACCGCGAGGTCTTCCAGCGCGGCGGCATGTGGCTGACCGCCGGCGAGTGGGGCGGGCCGCGCGAGAACGAGACCGTCGAGAAGCGCCAGGTGCGCTACCGCACCGTCGGCGACATGTCCTGCACCGGCGCGGTGGACTCCGACGCCGACAGCATCGAGAAGGTGATCGCGGAGATCGCCGCCTCCCGGCTCACCGAGCGCGGCGCCACCCGGGCCGACGACAAGCTCTCCGAGGCCGCGATGGAAGACCGCAAGCGCGAGGGGTACTTCTAAGCATGAGCACGACCATCGACACCCTGCGGTTCGCGACCGCCGGCTCCGTCGACGACGGCAAGTCCACCCTCGTCGGACGCCTGCTGCACGACTCCAAGTCGGTCCTCACCGACCAGCTGGAAGCCGTCGAGCGCGCCTCCGCCAGCCGCGGCCAGGACGCCCCCGACCTCGCCCTCCTCACCGACGGGCTGCGCGCGGAGCGCGAGCAGGGCATCACCATCGACGTGGCCTACCGCTACTTCGCGACCCCGAAGCGCCGGTTCATCCTCGCCGACACCCCGGGCCACGTGCAGTACACCCGCAACATGGTCACCGGCGCCTCCACCGCCGAGCTGGCGATCATCCTCGTCGACGCCCGCAACGGGGTCGTCGAGCAGACCCGCCGGCACGCGGCCGTGGCCGCCCTGCTGCGTGTCCCGCACGTCGTCCTCGCCGTCAACAAGATGGACCTGGTCGGCTACGAGCGGGCCGGGTTCGAGCGGATCGTCGCCGACTTCACCGCGCAGACCGCCGAGCTGGGGCTCCCCGAGGTCACCGCGATCCCGGTCTCGGCGCTGGCGGGCGACAACGTCGTCGACCGGTCCGCGCACATGGACTGGTACGGCGGCCCGGCGCTCCTGGAGTTCCTGGAGAACGTCCCGGTGGCCGCGGACCCGGCCGACGCCCCGGCCCGCTTCCCGGTCCAGTACGTCATCCGGCACGGTGACGTCCGCCACTACGCGGGCCAGCTGGTCTCCGGCTCGCTGCGGGTCGGCGACCGGGTCACCGTGCACCCGTCCGGCGAGACCTCCGAGATCGCGGCGATCGACGTGCTCGGCACCGAGGTCGCGGCGGCCCACGCCCCGCAGTCCATCGGGGTGCGGCTGGCCGACCAGCGGGACGTCTCGCGCGGCGACATGATCACCGCCGGGCCGGAGGCGCCCGCGCTCACCCAGGACGTCACGGCCGCCGTCTGCCATCTGGCCGACCGGCCGCTCAGGGTCGGCGACCGGGTGCTGCTCAAGCACACCACCCGGACCGTCAAGGCGATCGTCCGCGACCTGGCGGGCGTCACCGAGCTGACCGCCAACGACCTGGGCCGGATCACCCTGCGCAGCGCCGAGCCGCTGCCGCTGGACGCCTACGCGGTCTCCCGCCGTACCGGCGCGTTCATCCTGATCGACCCGGCGGACGGCTCGACGCTGACTGCGGGAATGGTCGAGCTCGGCTGATCCACGCACGCGCCCGAAGGAGCCCCCGGCAGCTGCCGGGGGCTCCTTCGTGTTCCCGACGGGCGGTCACAAGGTCACGGCGCGTCAATAAGGCGGTAACAGTGCGGGCGCGCGTGCGAGACGGCCCGCCGGCCGGGGTAAGCAGCCCGTTACCGGGACGAAGGTCCGGTCCGGGGCCCGCCGACGGCTTCCGGAACGGGACCCGTACCATTCCTACAGTTGAAAGCAGGACAAGCAGTGATCGCCTGCGCCATGAACGGAATTGCCGTGCACGAACCACCCTCCTCCGCCGCCTCCTGGCGTATCGCGCTGCCGCACACCGTCGCGGCCGTGCCGGTCGCCCGTGCCCTGGTGCGCTCGGCGATGGAGGAGACGGGCCACGCGGCGGACACCGACACCGCCGAACTGCTCACGGCGGAACTGGTCGCCAACGCGGTGGAGCACGCCTCCGGCCAGGGGCCGATAGAGCTGGTCGTCGAACTGCTGCCGGGGGGCTGCAAGGTCGAGGTGCACGACCCGGACCCGGCGCCGCCCGGCCATCTCACCCGTCCGGTGATCGAGGAACCCGACCCCCTGCAGGAGGGCGGGCGCGGCCTGCTGCTGATCCGCGCCCTGAGCTCGTCCTGCGGGCACCGCCCCACGGAGTCCGGCAAGGCGGTGTGGTTCAGGCTTCCTGCAGTACCGCGTCAGTGGCGTCGGGCCTAGTCACGGCAGCGGTGGCTGGATCCAGGTCGTCCACGGGGTCAGCCGTGCTGGGGGGCGCGAAGGAAGAGGTGGTGGGCCGAGGGGCCGGCTACGGCGAGGACGGCGAAGAGGCCGACGGCGACGACGATGCCGGGGTGGGCGTTGCCGGCCCGCTGGGGGATCCACTGCACGCCGTTCCTGAGGAGCCGGCCCGGACCGGGCTCTATGCGGGCAAGGCCGCGACCATGGCCGCCGCTCAGCGTGCCGGAATCATCGACGACACGATCGAGCCGGGCACCCTCGTGTTCCTGGTCATCGCGTTGTCCAGCTACTGGGCGGCTGCGCCGCAGATCGCCCGGATGCTCACCCCCGCCGGCCCGGGGCAGTCCTCCGCGCGCGCTGCCGCCGTCCATGCGGCCGAGCGCATGGTCGCACCGCGGCCGGACCGGCAGAGGAACGTCAGCGCCGTCGGGCGGTGTGCCCTGCCGAGACGTTTCAGCGGCCGACGGGGGAGAAAATGTCGGAGATCAAGGCCAGTTCGGCTTCGTCGAGGTCCGTCGCCAATGCCTCCTGTACGGCTTTCCACTGGTCGGCTCTGCTCGGAGCCACGATAGGTGCGGTGACTCCGGGGTGGGTGCGCAGCCAGGCCAGTGCCATGGCTGAGACGCTGATGTCACGTTCGCGTGCCAGCACGCGGAGAGCGCCGACCCGCTTGAGGTTTTCAGGCGAATGCATTCCTGCATAGAAAAGATCGCCGGCCACGGCAATTCGACTGCCGGACTCCACGGGCCTGCCGTCCAGATAGCGCTCGGAGAGCACACCCCCGGCCAGCGGAGAGAAAGGGGTGAAACCCAGCCCCTCCTGAATGACGAGCGGCAGTAGTTCCCGCTCGGCTTCACGGTCCAGCAGACTGAAGCTGTTCTGCACCCACTCAGGTCGGGCAAGCCCCTCGGATTCCGCTGCCGACAGTATTTCTTCCAGCAGCGGAGCGTCCACGTTGCTGACCCCGAACGCCTTGATGGAACCGGCCTCCCGTGCGGCGGTGAAGGCTTCCAGTGTCTCGGCCACCGGGGTGGACGGATCCGGGGCGTGCGACAGATACAGGTCGACGCGTCCAAGTCTTCCGATGCTCTGAGCCAGTTGCCGTTCGATGTGCGAGCGTGAGAGATCTGTCCCACGGGGAGTGTTCCCGACTTTCGTCGCCACCAGTACGTCACCGGGTGCCCGGTCGGCGAGCCATTCGCCTATCGCACGCTCACTCCGCCCTCCTGCGTAACTGTCCGCCGTGTCAATAAGACGGACACCCAATTGCACGGCCTCGTCAAGGCGATCCATTCCCTGTTCCGCAGTGATGCCACGCCCGAGAGTTTCTTTGGAACTGCCCACGCCGCCGATCGAGCCGGCTCCGAAGATGAATTCACTTGTCGTGAAACCACTGCGCCCCAACTCTTTCATCTGCATGAGGGCCAGGCTATACGACTTCACCCGCGCATTACCCCGTTGATGGCCAGGATGCGACCGAAAATGCCAGGCTGTTCGGTATCTGCACCGGGGAAACTTCAGCAGGGCTGAAGCCGGCAATCGGCTTCAGCCCTGTTTCGCGCTTTCCAATCCGCCCACCGTGCCCCCCGAGATCGCACCGGGGCCGGTCTTCCGCGGGTTCAGACGGCCTGCGGCTCCCGCTCAGGGACAGCCTCCGCGCTCTCGCCCAAGCCTCCGGCCAGCGTGGAGTTCCGGCGCCCGTAGCCGAGGTAGACCAGCAGGCCCACGGCCAGGAAGACGGCGAACTGGATCCAGGTCGTCCACCCGGTCTCGTACATCAGGTACACGCAGAAGCCGACGCCCAGCAGCGGCGCGACCGGGTAGAGCGGCACCCGGAAGGTGCGCGCGAGGGCCGGTTCGCGGCGGCGCAGGGCGATCACCGCGATGTTCACCACGGCCATGATCGCGAGGGTGCCGATGGTGCACAGGTTCATCACCGCGTCCAGCGAGGCGAAGGCCGCCGGGAGCGCGAAGACGGCCGCGACGATCAGGGTGCCGGCCACCGGGGTGGCGGTCCTCGGGGAGACCTTCTCGAAGACGCGCGGGATCAGCCCGTCCCGGGACATGGACATGAGGATGCGGGTCTGGCCGTACATCACGGCGAGGACGACGGAGGCGATGGCGACGACCGCGCCGAAGGCGACCACGCCGCCGCCGATCGTGGACCCGGTGACCTGGTTGACGACGTAGGAGAGGGCGGCGGGACGGCCCGCGACCTGGTCGCCGCCGATGGCGCCGATGGCGGCCAGCGCGACCGCGCAGTACAGCAGGGTGACGACGCCCATGCAGACGAGGATGGCGACCGGGATGTCCCGGCGCGGGTTCTTCGCCTCCTCGCCGGCCGTGGTGATCGCGTCGAAGCCGATGTAGGAGAAGAACGCGGCGGTGGTGCCCGCGCCGATGCCGCCGAGACCGGCCGGGGAGAACGGCACCAGGCTGCCGTCCTTGAAGGCGCTGAAGCCGATCACGCAGAAGGCGACCAGGATGACCAGCTTCACGGCCGCCATCGCGGCGGTGGCGCGGGCGCTCTCCCGCACCCCGCGCACCAGCAGCACGGCGGCCATCGCGATGACGATCACGGCGGGGAGGTTCACGACCCCGCCGTCGCCGGGGCCGGCCGACAGAGCGTGCGGGAGCTGCAGGCCGGTGAGGCTGTGCAGCAGCTCGTTGACGTACTGGCTCCAGCCGACCGCGACGGCCGAGATCGAGATGCCGTATTCGAGGAGCAGGCACCAGCCGACCAGGAAGGCCGTGGACTCGCCGAGCCCGGCGTAGGCGAAGGAGTACGACGATCCGGAGACCGGGATCGCGCCGCCCAGCTCGGCGAAGGCGAGGGCGGTGAAGACGCAGGTGATCGCGGCGAGCACGAAGGAGACGACGACGGCCGGACCGGCCTGGGCGACCGAGTCGGAGAGGCCGACGAAGATGCCGGTGCCGACGATCGCGCCGATGCCGAAGCAGATCAGCTGGAAGAGGCCCATGGTGCGGCGGAGGCCGTGACCCGCACGGTCGGCGCCGGATTCGGCGACCAGCAGGTGCGGGGACTTGATGCGGGGCATGCGGGTGGTGCTCGTTTCTGGTGGTGCGGGTGCGAGCCGGGTTCGGTCGCGGTGGCGGCCACGGCGTGGGGTGGTGCCGGGCCGCCGGAAAGGATAGGGCAGCTTCGCGGAGAGCGGGTCAGGCGAGGGTGGCGACCAGGACCGCCTTGATGGTGTGCATCCGGTTCTCGGCCTCGTCGAAGACGACCGAGTGCTCGGACTCGAACACCTCGTCGGTGACCTCCAGCTCGGTCAGCCCGTGCCGCTCGTGGATCTCGCGGCCGACGACGGTGCCGAGGTCGTGGAAGGCCGGCAGGCAGTGCAGGAACTTGACGTCGGCGTTGCCGGTGGCGCGCAGCACGTCCATGGTGACGGCGTACGGCCCGAGCAGCGCGATGCGCTCGTCCCAGACCTCCTTGGGCTCGCCCATCGACACCCAGACGTCGGTGGCGACGAAGTCCGCGCCGCGCACGCCGTCCTTCACGTCGTCGGTGAGCGTGATCCGGGCGCCGGACGCGCCGGCGAGCTGCTGGGCCAGCTCGACGATGGTGTCGTCCGGCCACAGCAGCCGGGGCGCGACGATCCGGACGTCCATGCCGAGCAGGGCGCCGGTGACGAGGTAGGAGTTGCCCATGTTGTAGCGGGCGTCGCCGAGGTAGGCGAAGGCGATCTCCGCGAGCGGCTTGTCGCTGTGCTCGGTCATGGTGAGCACGTCGGCGAGCATCTGGGTGGGGTGCCACTCGTCGGTGAGGCCGTTGTAGACGGGCACCCCGGCGAACGCGGCCAGCTCCTCGACGACGCCCTGGCCGTGCCCGCGGTACTCGATCGCGTCGTACATCCGGCCGAGGACCCGTGCGGTGTCCTTCACCGACTCCTTGTGCCCGAGCTGCGAGCCGGCCGGGTCGAGGTAGGTCGTGGAAGCTCCCTGGTCGGCGGCGGCGACCTCGAAGGCGCAGCGGGTGCGGGTGGAGGTCTTCTCGAAGACCAGCGCGATGTTCTTCCCCCGCAGGTACTGCGTCTCCGTCCCGGCCTTCTTGGCCGCCTTCAGCTCGGCGGCCAGCTCGACCAGCCCGCGGAACTCCTCCTGGGTGAAGTCCAGCTCCTTGAGGAAGTGGCGGCCGGCGAGGGCGGTCGGGACAGTCGCCATGGGGGCGCTCCAGCGGTAGGGGTCGACTTCGGGGACGTTGGAAGTCTATACGATGTTCCACATTTCTATACAGGCGCCGCCGGACTGTCCCGATCGGCACGTTTTCATACTGCGCCCCTTGTGCCGATTCATATGACTTTGGGCTCCGCATCAGCCCTGCCACACAGGCCGCCACGCGACGCGGCCGGTCGGCCGGTCGGCCGGTCGGTACGGCATCGCCCTTATGCGGCGTGCCTCATACCGCATCCCGCTCCACCGGACAGCTCATGCAGCGCGGCCCGCCCCTCCCCCGCCCCAGCTCGCTCCCCGGGATCTCGATCACCTCGATGCCCTGCTTGCGCAGGTGGGTGTTGGTGGTGGAGTTGCGTTCGTAGGCGACGACGAGGCCGGGTTCGACGGCGAGGACGTTGCAGCCGTCGTCCCACTGTTCGCGCTCGGCCGCGTGCACGTCCTGGGTGGCGGTCAGGACCCGGATCTCGCTGAGGCCGAGGGCGGCGGCGATCGCCCGGTGCATGTGCTCCGGCGGGTGGTCGGTGACCTTGAGCTCCTTGTCGCCGGCGCCCGGTTCGATGGTGTACGAGCGGAGCATGCCGAGCCCGGCGTACTGGGTGAAGGTGTCGCCGTCGACCATCGTCATCACGGTGTCGAGGTGCATGAAGGCGCGCCGCTTCGGCATGTCGAGCGCGACGATGGTCTGCGCCGAGCCTGCCGCGAACAGCTTGTGCGCGAGCATCTCGACGGCCTGCGGGGTGGTGCGCTCGCTCATGCCGATCAGGACCGCCCCGTTGCCGATCACCAGGACGTCGCCGCCCTCGATGGTGGAGGGGTAGGCGGCCTGCCCCTCCGACCAGACGTGGAACGTTTCGCCACGGAAGAGCGGGTGGTGCCGGTAGATCGCCTCGAAGTGCACCGTCTCGCGCTGCCGGGCGGGCCAGCGCATGGCGTTGATGGAGACGCCGTCGTAGACCCAGGCGGAGGTGTCGCGGGTGAAGAGGTGGTTGGGGAGCGGTTCGAGGAGGAAGTCGTCGAGGTCCATGGCGTGGAAGCGGACCGAGGTGGGCTCCGCGTGGGCGGCCAGGAACTCCCGTTTGGTCATGCCGCCGACCAGCGCCTCGGCGAGCTCGCCCGCCGGCAGCATCTCGAAGGCGGCGCGCAGGTGGTCGGTGGCGAGGGGGCCGTACTCCTTCTCGTCGAAGACCCGGTCCAGGACGAGGGTGCGGGCGGCCGGGATCCCCAGCGCCTCTTCGAGCAGGTCACCGAAGAGATGGACGGCGACCCCGCGGTCGCGCAGCACGTCGGCGAACCCGTCGTGCTCGGCCCGGGCCCGGCGGACCCAGAGGACGTCGTCGAAGAGGAGGGCGTCCTTGTTGCTCGGGGTGAGCCTCTTGAGCTCCAGATCCGGCCGGTGCAGGATGACGCGGCGCAGCCGCCCGGCTTCGGAGTCGACGTGGAATCCCATGCCTCCATCCTGACCATCGCGGACCGTCTTCACCCCCTGCTCGACCGTTTCTTGTCCCGGCCGCCCTGCAGTTTCTTCTTCTCGTCCCCTTGACGACAAGCGACGCACACGCGATTATTGTCATGTTGACTCTAAATCGCGAGGGGGTTCCATGGCCGACATCACCCGGCGCCTGGGCTGGCGGCATCTGCGCGGCGCGCCGACGGCGCACGTCAGACACCACCGGGGCGAGAAGCTGCTGCACGACGGTCCGGGGCTCAGCTTCTGGTTCCGTGCGCTCACCGCGGCCATCTCCGAGGTCCCGGTCGACGACCGCGAACTGGCGATGACCTTCCACGCCCGTACGGCCGACTTCCAGGACGTGGCGGTCCAGGCGACCGTCACCTACCGCGTCGGCGACCCGGCCGTCGCGGCCGCCCGCCTCGACTTCTCCATCGACCCGGACACCGGCGTCTGGCGCGGCACCCCCCTCGAACAGCTCGGCACCCTGCTCACCGAGACGGCCCAGCAGCACGCGCTGGACGCGCTGGCCCGCACCCCGCTGGCGGAGGCGCTGGTCGACGGCGTGGCGGTGGTCCGGGAGCGGATCGCGGCCGGCCTGGCGGCGGAACCGCGGCTGCCCGCCACCGGCATCGAGGTGGTGGCCGTCCGCGTGATGGCGCTGCGGCCGGAACCCGAGGTGGAGCGGGCACTGCGCACCCCGGCCCGCGAGCAGATCCAGCAGGAGGCCGACCGGGCGACCTACGAGCGGCGCGCGGTGGCCGTCGAGCGGGAGCGGGCGATCGCCGAGAACGAGCTGGCGAGCCAGATCGAACTCGCCCGCCGCGAGGAGCAGTTGGTCGACCAACGGGGCACCAACGCGCGGCGCGAGGCGGAGGAGCACGCGGCGGCGGACGCGGTCCGGGCGGCGGCGGAGGCGGCCCGGACGGTGAAACTGGCGGACGCCGAGGCGGCGCGGGCGGTCACGCTCGCGCGGGCCGAGGCCGCGGGGGCGCGGGAGGTCGGCGAGGCGCGGGCCGCGGCGCAGGAGGCCTGGCTGCGGGTGCACGGCGAGGCGGACGTGGCCACGCTGCACGCCCTCACCGGCACCCGGCTCGCCGAGAACCTGCCGCGCATCGACAGCGTGACCGTGTCGCCGGACGTGCTGACCGGGCTGCTCGCCAAGCTGGGCGGGGAGCGGGAGTGAGCCTCGCGCCGCGGGCCGTGCTCGTGCACCGGACCACGGAGTACGAGGAGTTGGTGGCCCGGCACGGCACGCACGGCCAGGCCGCCTTCTTCCTCGCCTCCCGCGGCCGGGACATGGCGGAGGTCGCCGAACGGCACCGGCGCAGCCGGCGGGCGCTCGCCGAGGTGACCTCGGCGGTGCCGCTGGCCTGGCGCCAGGCCCGGGTGGAGCGGGCCGACCTGGACCGCTTCCTGTTCGCGCCGGAGGACGTGGTCGTGGTGGTCGGCCAGGACGGGCTGGTGGCGAACGTGGCCAAGTACCTGGACGGCCAGCCGGTGATCGGCATCGACACCGACCCCGGCCGCAATCCGGGGGTCCTGGTACGGCACCGGCCGGAGCAGGCGGCCGTACTGCTGGCGTCGGTCACGGCGACGGCCGCGGCCACGGCCACGGGTGCCGACGAGCTGACGATGGTCGAGGCGGTCGCCGACGACACGCAGCGGCTCGTGGCGCTCAACGAGATCTACCTCGGTACCGCCGGTCATCAGACCGCCCGATACCGCCTGGGCCTCGAGAACGACGGGGGTGTCGTCGAGGCCCAGGCCTCCTCCGGGGTGCTGGTGGGCACCGGCACGGGGGCCACCGGCTGGCTGCGCTCGGTGTGGCAGGAGCGTGGCGCCCGGCTGCCGCTGCCCGCTCCCACGGAGGACCGCCTCCTCTGGTTCGTCCGGGAGGCCTGGCCCTCTCCGGCGACCGGGACCTCTCTGGTCGCCGGTGAGCTGACGGCCTCGGCGGCCCTGACCCTCACGGTCGAGTCGGACCGCCTGATCGCCTTCGGCGACGGCATCGAGACCGACGCCCTGGAACTGACGTGGGGGCAGACGGTCCGGGTGGGCGCGTGCGCGCGGCGGCTGCGGCTGGTCGGCTGACCGGCCGGCCGGAGCCGCCGCGGGTCACAGCCGCGGGTCCACCGGCTCCGACTCCAGGGCCAGGACCCCGAAGACCGCCTCGTGCACGCGCCACAGGGGCTCGCCGTCCGCGAGGCGGTCCAGGGCCTCCAGGCCGAGGGCGTACTCGCGGATCGCCAGGGACCGCTTGTGGTTGAGGAAGCGGTTCCGCAGGCGGGTGAGGTTGTCGGGGCGGGTGTATTCGGGGCCGTAGATGATCCGCAGGTACTCCCGGCCCCGGCACTTGATGCCGGGCTGGACCAGCCGGCCCTGCGGGTCGCGGACCACCGCGCCGGCCGGCTTGACGACCATGCCCTCGCCGCCCCGGCCGGTCATCTCCAGCCACCAGTCGACGCCGGCCCGTACCGAATCCGGGTCGCCGGTGTCGACGTGCAGGCGGCGGGTGGTCTGGAGGAGGCCACTGGGGTCGTGCTCCGCCAGCCGGTCCAGGAGGGCCAGTTGCTCGTCGTGCGGGAGCGCGGCGAGGCTGCGGCCCTGGACCGCCAGGATCTGGAAGGGGGCGAGGCGCACCCCGTCCAGGCCCTCGGTGGTCCAGCAGTAGCGGCGGTAGGCGTCGGTGAACGCCGCCGCGTCGGCGGCGCGTTCGCGCTGCCGGTCCCGGAGCTCACCGATGTCGACACCGCGGCCCGCCGCGCGTTCCAGGGCGGCCAGTGCGCCCGGGAAGACCGCGCCGGAGGCGGCGCCCACGGCCGCGTACTGGGTGCGCAGCAGGCCGGAGGCCTTGAGCGACCAGGGCAGCAGTTCGGCGTCCAGCAGGAGCCAGTCAGTGGCGAGTTCGTCCCAGAGGCCGGCCGCGTCGACCGAGGCGCGGATGCGGCCGAGGATCTCCTCGGTGACCGGCTCGTCGTCGAAGAACGGGCGTCCGGTACGGGTGTAGAGGGAGCCGGTCGGGCCGGGCGGGACGCCGAAGCGCTTGTGGGCGACGTCCGCGTCCCGGCACACCAGGGCCACCGCCCGCGAGCCCATGTGCTTCTCCTCGCACACCACCCGGGCGACCCCGTCCGCGGCGTACTGGGCGAAGGCCTCCGCCGGGTGCTCCAGATAGCCCTCGACGTGCGACGTGGCCGTCGGGGCCATGGTCGGCGGGAGGTACGGCAGCAGGCGCGGGTCGATCGCGAAGCGGCTCATCACCTCCAGGGCGGCCGCCGCGTTCTCCTCGCGGACCGCGATCCGGCCCTGGTACCGGGTCTCGACGACGCGGCGCCCGTGCACGTCCGCCAGGTCCAGCGGGCGTCCGTCCTGGCCGCCGGGTGCCTCGGTCTGCAGCGGGCGGGCCGGCTCGTACCAGACCTGCTCGGCCGGTACGTCGACCAGCTCCCGCTCCGGCCAGCGCAGCGCGGTGAGCTTGCCGCCGAAGACGGCGCCGGTGTCCAGGCAGATGGTGTTGTTCAGCCAGCTGGCCTCCGGGACCGGGGTGTGGCCGTAGACGACGGCCGCGCGGCCCCGGTAGTCCTCGGCCCACGGATAGCGCACCGGCAGGCCGAACTCGTCGGTCTCGCCGGTGGTGTCGCCGTACAGCGCGTGCGAGCGGACCCGGCCGGAGGTGCGGCCGTGGTAGTTCTCGGGCAGCCCGGCGTGGCAGACGACCAGCCTCCCGCCGTCGAGGACGTAGTGGCTGACCAGTCCGTCGATGAACTCCCTTACCTGCGCCTTGAACTCCTCGCTCTCGCCGTCCATCTGCTCGATGGTCTCGGCGAGTCCGTGGGTGTGCTGGACCTTGCGGCCCTTGAGATAACGGCCGTACTTGTTCTCGTGGTTGCCGGGCACGCACAGGGCGTTGCCCGACCCGACCATCGACATCACGCGGCGCAGCACGCCGGGGCTGTCCGGGCCACGGTCGACGAGGTCGCCGACGAAGACCGCGGTACGGCCGTCCGGGTGGACGCCGTCCTGGTAGCCCAACTTCACGAGCAGGGACTCCAGTTCGCTCGCGCAGCCGTGGATGTCGCCGACGATGTCGAAGGGGCCGGTGAGGTGGGTCAGGTCGTTGAAGCGCCTCTCGGTGACGACGGTCGCCGAGTCGATCTCCTCGACACCGCGCAGGACGTGCACCTTGCGGAAGCCCTCCCGCTCCAGATGGCGCAGGGAGCGGCGGAGTTCGCGGATGTGGCGCTGGATGACCCGGCGCGGCATGTCGGCGCGGTCGGTGCGGGCCGCGTTGCGTTCGGCGCACACCTCCTCGGGCACGTCGAGGACGATGGCGATGGGCAGCACGTCGTACTGCTTGGCCAGGTCGATCAGCTGGCGCCGGGACTCCTGCTGCACGCTGGTCGCGTCGACGACCGTGCGGCGGCCGGCGGCCAGCCGCTTGCCGGCGATGTAGTGCAGGACGTCGAAGGCGTCCTTGGTCGCGCTCTGGTCGTTCTCGTCGTCGGAGACCAGGCCCCGGCAGAAGTCGGAGGAGATGATCTCGGTCGGCTTGAAGTGCCGGTGCGCGAAGGTGGACTTGCCGGAGCCGGAGGCGCCGACGAGGACGACCAGGGAGAGGTCGGTGACGGGGAGGACCCGTCCGGGGTGCTGCGTCTCGGTCATGCTGCCTTCGCCTCCTTCGCGGCGCGTACGGTGGCCGTGCTCATTTCGAAAACGGCCATCTGGGTGGGCGGGCCGACCTCGGGGTCGTCCGGGCCCACGGGGGTGAACTCGACGTCGTAGCCGTGGAGTTCGGCGACCCGGAGGGCCCAGGTGCGGAACTCCTCGCGGGTCCACTCGAAGCGGTGGTCGCTGTGCCGGGTGTGGCCTGCGGGGAGGGTCTCCCAGCGGACGTTGTACTCGACGTTCGGCGTGGTCACGAGGACCGTGCGCGGGCGGGCGGCGCCGAACACGGCGTACTCCAGGGCGGGCAGCCTCGGCAGGTCGAGGTGCTCGATCACCTCGCTGAGCACGGCGGCGTCGTACCCCTTGAGCCGCTTGTCGGTGTAGGCCAGCGAGCCCTGGAAGAGCTTGACGCGGGACGCCTGCCGCTCCCCCATACGGTCCAGCTTGAGCCGCCGGGAGGCGATGGTGAGCGCCCGCATCGACACGTCGACGCCGACGATCTCGGTGAAGGACGGGTCCTTCAGCAGCGCCTGCACCAGCTGGCCCTGGCCGCAGCCTAGGTCGAGGACCCGGGCGGCGCCGGAGCGCTTGAGGGCGTCGAGGATCGCCTCCCGGCGCTGTACCGCGAGCGGGGTCGGCTTCTCCTCGGTCTCGGTCTCCTCCTCGACCGCGTTGTCGATCTCCTCGACCTCGCTGTCGTCGGCCTCGGCGAGCCGCACCAGCTCCAGCCGCTCCATCGCCTGCCGGGTCAGCGACCAGCGGCGGGAGAGGTAGCGGCTGGTGATGAGCTTCTGCTCGGGGTGGCCGGGCAGCCAGCCCTCGCCCGCGCGCAGCAGCTTGTCGACCTCCTCGGAGGAGACCCAGTAGTGCTTGGCGTCGTCGAGGACCGGGAGCAGGACGTAGAGGTGGCGCAGCGCCTCGGAGAGGGTCAGCGCCTCGGACTCCAGGACCAGGCCGACGTACCGCGAGTCGCCCCACTCCGGGAACTCGGTGTCCAGGGCGACCGGTTCGGCGGTCACCGTCCAGCCGAGCGGCTCGAAGAGCTTCCGTACGAGGTCGGGGCCGCCGCGGGCGGGCAGCGCGGGCACCTCGACGCGCAGCGGCCTCGCCTGCGCCGGGGCTTCGGGGCGGGCCTTGCAGACGCCGCGCATGGCGCTGGAGAAGACGTTGCCGATCGCCACGGCGAGCAGCGAGGAGGCCGCGTACGGGCGGTCGTTGACGTACTGCGCGAGCGCCGCGTCGGGTGCTCCGCCGCGTCCCTTGCCCTTGCCGCGCCGGACCAGCGCCACCGCGTCCACCTCGAGGAGCAGCGCCGCCGTGCAGCGCTCGGGATCCGCCTCCGGGTAGAAGACGTGCGCGATGCCGTGCGAGGTGGTGAAGGTCTGCGCGTTGTCGGGGTGCTTGTGCAGCAGGAACCCGAGGTCGGTGGCCGGGGAGGCGGCGGTGCCGCTCGTGGAGATCGTCAGGAACACATGTCCGAGTCTCCCTGCTCCGGCGCCGCTTCGACCACTGGTTTTGTCCATGCGGTGGTCCGCGGCGGGCTCGGTTCGGCGGGGAGCCGCACCGCCACCGGGGGCCGCTAATGACCAGATGTACATTAGGGCCCGTGACCATGACGTCCAGCAGCAAGCCGCCCGCCCGCAAGCGGGTGCGGGCACCGGAGGCGCATCGCGAGGCGATCCTCGACGCGGCCCGCGCCGCGTTCGCCGAGCGGGGCTACGCGCGGGCCACCATCCGGGAGATCGCCGGCCGCGCCGGAGTCACCCACGGCCTGGTGATGCGGCACTTCGGCTCCAAGGAGCGGCTGTTCCTGGCCGCCGTGCCCGGCACCCGTGACCTGCCGGAACTGGTGCCCGGGCCGCCCGCGACGCTGCCGGACAGGATCGCGCGGGCCTTCGTCGAGCGCATGGAGCGCGCCGACAGCGGTGATCCGTTCCTCGCGCTGATCCGCAGCGCGGCCTCCGACGAGAGCGCCGCGACCGCCCTGTACACGGCGATGCGGCAGAGCAGTACGGAGGCCTACCGCACCGTGCTGACCGGGCCCGACGCCGACGAGCGCATCGACCTGCTCGGCGCGCATCTCATCGGGGTCGCCTTCAGCCGGTACGTGCTGCGCAGCGGGCCGGTGGCGGAGATGGAGCCGGAGCGGCTGGTGCGCTACCTGGCCCGGAGCCTGCGCTGCGCCCTGGAGCCGCTCGGCGAAGCAGAAGCCAGGGCCGAGGAAGGGAACCGCTCGTCATGACGTCCACGCTGCCGCCGGTACCGCCGTCCCTGACCGGGCGGATCGTCGTACCGGACGACGCACGGTACGAACGGTTACGGCACGGCTATGTGCACCGCGGCTCGCCCGCCGCCGTGCTGCTGCCCGAGGACGCCGGGCAGACCGCCGAGGCGCTGGGGTACGCGCGCTCGCTGGGCTCGGCGGTCTCGGTGCGCAGCGGCGGGCACGGCATCAGCGGCCGTTCCACCAACGACGGCGGTGCCGTCGTCGACCTGTCCCGCCTCGACGAGGTGCGGGTGCTCGACCGGGCCCGGCGGCGGATCCGGGTCGGGGCGGGCGCCCGCTGGGGACGGGTGGCACAGGCCCTCGCCCCGCACGGGCTGGCCGTCAGCTCCGGGGACACCGGTGACGTGGGGGTGGGCGGCCTGGTCACGGCCGGCGGCATGGGCTGGCTGGCGCGGCTGCACGGGCTGACCGTCGACCATGTGACGGCGGTCGAACTCGTCCTGGCCGACGGCACGTGCGTGCGGGCGGACGCCGTGCGGGAGCCCGACCTGTTCTGGGCGGTACGCGGCGCCGGCGGGAACTTCGGGGTCGTCACCGCCGTGGAACTGGAGGCCCACGACACCGATGACGTGGTCTTCGCGAACCTGGTCTTCGACGCGGGAGACGCGGCGGCGCTGATCGAGGCATGGGGTGCGGTGCTGGAGACGGCGCCGCGCGAGCTGACCAGTTTCCTGACGTTCATGCCGGGCGGGCCGGGCCGCCCGCACCTGGCGCATGTCGCCGCGGTGTACGCGGGGAGCGCGGAACAGGGCGCGGCCGAGCGGGCGCTGACGCCGCTGCTCGGCATCGGCCCGCCCGTCCAGCAGCGGGCGGTGCTCGCGCCGTACTCGGCGCTGGTGCCGGTGAGCGGCGTCGCGCACCACGGACAGCAGCAGCTCGCCGCCACCCGGTCCGGCCTGCTCGACCACCTCACCGCGGAGGCGGCGCGGGCGGTCGCGGACGCGCTGGAGTCGGGGCAGGTGCTGATGCAGCAGTTCCGTTCGGTGGGCGGGGCGGTCAACGACGTGGACCCCGCCACCACCGCCTACGCCCACCGCACGCAGAACTTCTCGCTGATGTCCGCGACCGTCCCCGAGCTGGAGAGCGGGCTGGACACGCACTGGGCACGGCTCGCCCCGCACCTGAACGGCATGTACCTCAGCTTCGACACCCGCCGTACCCCGCGGGTGCTGGCGGAGGCGTTCCCCGAGCCGGTCCTGTCCCGGCTGCGCGCCCTGAAGGAGCGGTACGACCCGGAGAACGTCTTCGACCGCAACTTCCCCCTGAAGTGAGGGAGTTCAGGAGGCGCCCTGGGTGCGGGCGCCCTCCAGCGCCTTCTGGTACGACGCCGCGGCCAGCTCCTGGAACTGGGCGAGCCGGGGCACGTGGGCCGACTTGGTCAGTTCGGCGTGCAGGAAGGTGAGGTCGGTCGCGAGGCCGACCATGCCGAGGGCGGCCCTCAGGTACGGCTCCTGGTGGTCGGAGTCGTGGCGGGGGGTGCCGGGGCCGTAGGCACCGCCGCGTGCCGAGGCCACCACGACCTTCTTGCCGGACAGCGGGCCCTCGCCGGTGGCCGGGTCGGCGATGAGCGGGGCGATCAGCACCCGGTCGAACCAGGCCTTGAAGGTCGAGGGCACCGAGAAGTTGTACATCGGCACCCCGAGCAGAATGGTGTCGGCCGCGAGGAGTTCCTCGATCAGCGGCCAGGTGATCGCCCAACTGGCCTGCTCCTCGGGCGTGGTGGCCGCGTCACGGGCCGCGGCGAGGTCGCGCGTGCCCTCCTTCTCCAGGCGGTGCATCACCTCGATCTGCGCGTGGTCGACGTGCGGCACCGGGCCGGCGGCCAGGTCGCGGTAGATGTAGCTGCCGTCGGGGTTGGCCTTCCGCCAGGCCTCGGCGAACTCGCCCGAGATCTGGCGGGAGACGGAGCCCACGCGCGGGCTGGAGTCGAGGTGGAGCAGTGTGGCCATGGCGGAAAACCCCTGTCTGATCAGGTCGTTCATGTCGGTCCGTGATCCATTGAAAGTCCGGGCGGACGGGTTGTCCCGTAATCTGGCGTGGCAGTTCGTAACCGGAAGCGTTAGCGAGGATGACGGTGCTGGACGTACGGAAACTGGTTCTGCTGCGTGAGGTCGGCGCCCGGGGATCCATCGCCGCGGCGGCACAGGCCCTGAACTACACCCGTTCCGCGGTCTCCCAGCAGCTCTCCGCGCTTGAGGCGGAGACCGGTACCGCGCTGCTGGACCGGGGCAGCAAGCGCGCCGAACTCACCCCGGCCGGACGGCTGCTGGTCGCGCACACCGACCGGATCGTGAACCAACTGGAGGCAGCCGAGGCCCAGTTGCTGGCCCGGGACGGGGAGATCGGTGGCGAACTGCGGGTGGGCGTCCCGTTGCACGAGGGGCCCGCGCTGCTGGTACCCGCGCTGAGCCGGCTGCGCGAGGAGCATCCGCAGCTGCGCATCACCCTGCACGGGGTGGCCCCGGACCAGGGGCGGCAGACGGTGCGGCTGGGCCGCCTCGACGCCGTCCTGGCCACCGGCTACCCGCGGGTGCCCGAGCCCAGGGTGCCCGGGCTGTACGAGGAGGAGGTGCTCAGCGACCGGGTCCGGCTGATCACCGCCCCGGGACACCCGCTGGCCCGGGCCGAACGCCCGTGCCGTCTGGAGGAGTTCGCCGGAGAGCCGTGGCTGCTGGACCGGACCTCGCAACTCGGCCGGCTCGCCCTGCACGCCTGCGCGGGGGCCGGGTTCGTGCCCGACATCGTCTCCGACATCGGGGACATGCAGGCCGTGTTCGGGCTGGTCTCTCTGGGCTGGGGCGTGGCGCTGGTGCCCGACCTGGTGCCGACCAGGCCGGGACTTCCGGTCGCCCGGATCACCCCGGCCGGGCCCGAACTGACCCGCCGTATCACCCTCGTGGTGCGCGAGGGAGCCGTGCACAGTCCGCAGGTGTCGGCCCTGCTGCCGGCCGTGCGGGAGGCCGCTGCCGAGCTGGCCCGGGACCGGGACGCGGAAGGTTCTGTCAGCTCTCGATGACGCGGTGGAAGGCGACGGTGTCGAAGATGTCCTCCATCCGGACCGCACGCCCGTCGCGCAGCACCCAGGAGTGCGTGAAGGGCAGTGTCTCGGTGTGGCCGGAGAGCGAGACGACGTCCCGGTGGCCGAAGACGACCACCCGGTTCCCCTCGCGGACGAACTCCTCGGGGTGCAGCCGCATCCCGCCCAGCACGGTCGGCACGTGGGCCAGGAACTCCTTGACGCCGGCGTGCCCGTGCTTGGTGCCGCCCAGGCCGTACTCGGCCATGCCGTCGGGGTGCACCCACTCGATGTCCGGGTGGAAGGCGTCGAGCAGCGCGCCCACGTCGCGGGTGGCGAAGGCCGCGTAGGCGGCGTGGATCGGGGCGAGTGGATCGGCGGTGTGCTCGGTGGTGCTTTCGGTGGTGCTTTCGGTATTGCTCTCGGTGGTGTTCTCGGTGGTGTTCTCGGTCATGTCCTTCTCAGTCCTTGAGGTGCTCGGGATACAGCGCGGCCACGGTCCGGCGGATGCCCTCGCGCCAGGGCACCCGGCACGGGCCGGTGAGGGAGCGGCGCAGGGTGGGGTCGAACTGGTAGGTCTCCCGGGTGACTTCGCTCGGCACGAGGTTCGCCCGGACCCCGGTCAGCTCCTCCAGGTACCGGACGCAGTCGGTGATGCCGACCGGCTCGTCGCCGCCCCAGTTGGTCAGCGTCACCGGCACGGCAGCCGCGTTCCACAGGTGCGGGACCTGCTCGACGAGGTCGTCGGTGTGGAGGAGGGAGCACCAGTTCTGGCCGTCGACCGGGACCGGGATGGGCTCGCCGGCGAGCATCCGCTTGAAGTAGAGCATCGGGACTCCGCCGTAACCGCCGGGACCGTAGGCGATGTTGAGGCGGGCGATGACGGTGGGCAGGCCGAGGGTGTGGGCGAAGGCGCGGACGGTGCCCTCGGCGGCGATCTTGGCCACGGGGTAGGCGGGCAGCCAGTCGGCCCTGCCGTCCAGCGGGTCGGTCTCGGTGTACCTGTGGTCGAGGGTCTGCCGGGCGTAGAGGGCGCCGGTGGACACGTACAGGAACGCCTCGGCGGTACGGCAGTGGGTCATCAGACGCCCGGCGGCCACCGAGTTGACCTCGACGGCCGCGTTGAAGTCGCCGTCCTCGCCGCGCCGTACCGCCGAGTGGAAGACGTGCGTGAAGTCCTCGGGCAGGCCCTTGAGGGAGCCGTCGCCGGTGTCGTCCATGTCCCAGCGGAAGGTGCGGATGCCGTGCCGGGTGAGGTCGTCCTCGGTGCCGGGGGTGCCGAAGCGGCCGAGCGCCCAGACCTCGTTGTCCTGGGCCAGGGCCTTGGCCACCGGTCCGGCGACCTGTCCGGTGGCGCCGGTGACCAGGATCTTCTTGCCGTTCACTGATTCTCTCCCTGTGGATCAGGCGTCGCCGAGGGCGCGGTCGAGTTCCTTGCGGAGGATGGACTGGAAGGTGGCCACGTGCCGCGGGCCCATCAGGGTGTAGTGCTCGCCGGGTACGTCGAGGTAGCGGTTCTCCTCGGTGGTGTGCTCGTCCCAGCGGCGCAGTTCGTTGTCGAGCCAGTCCTCCTTGGTGCCGCGCAGCGGGACGGCGTAGAAGACGCTCATCGAGCGGACCTTGCCGCCGGGGGCGTAGCTGCGGCCCAGGTCGGTGAGGCCGTCGGCGAGTTCGGCCCAGGCCCTGAACTTCTCGAAGGTCAGGTCGAGTTCGGCGAGCCGCCCCTCGGGCGCGTGGTCGACGAAGTAGGCCAGCTGCTCGTCCCGCGCCAGGTGCCGCAGCTGTGCCGGGAGTTCGAGGGACTGCTTCTTGTCGATGAGCTCCAGGAAGAAGGCCAGGTTGGCGGCGGTCTCGACGAAGTCGAGTTCGTCCATGCGGTACTTGATGTGCGGGGGCAGGTTGAAGCTGCCGACGAAGTCGACGCGTTCACTCTGTTCCTGGAGGACCTTGGCGATCTCGAAGGCGACGGCACCGCCGTAGGAGTACCCGGCGACGGCGTACGGGCCGTGCGGCTGCCGTTCGCGGATCGCCCGTACGTACGTGTCGACCATCTCGGCGAAGCTGCCGAACGGGGTCTCGCCGGGGTTGAAGCCGCGGGCGCGCAGGGCGTAGAAGGGCCGGTCGCCGACGAAGTACTTGGCGAGGTTGACGAAGACGAGGACCTCGCCGACGCCCGGGTGGACGCAGAACAGCGGGGTCTTGTCGCCGCTGACCTGCATGGGCACGATCGGGTCGTACTCCTGCTCGCCGTTCGTGGTGCCGTCGAGGTGGGCGGCGAGGGCGCGGACGGTCGGCGCCCGCAGCACGGTGATGATCTGCAGGTCGGTGGCGCCGAGGCGCCGGGCGACCAGGGAGCGCAGCCGCAGGATGTCCAGCGAGGTGCCGCCGAGGTCGAAGAAGTTGGCGGTGGCGCTCAGCTTCTCCGGGTCGGTGCCGAACATCTCGGCGTAGATGCCGGCGAGGACCGTCTCGGTGTCGCCCTCGGGCGCGTTGTAGCCGCCGAGCCGGCGAAGCACCAGGTCGTCGACGGTGGCGCGGACCTCGTCGTAGGCGCCCGCCTCCAGGCGCTTGCGCATCAGCGAGCGCTGGATCTTGCCGAGGCTGGTCTTGGGGAACGCGTCCGCGGGCAGCGGCAGGATGAGGGCGGGCCGGAAGCCCCAGTGCATGACGACGCTGCTGCGGACGGCGGTCAGCACCCGGTACAGGGCGAGTTCGTCGCCGTCGGCGCACTCCGGGTGGAAGGCGATCACGAGTTGCTCGGTGTCGCTGCCGGGGGCGCGGGTCGGGAAGGCGGCCACGTAGGAGCGGGCCACGTCGTCGAGGCCTTCGAGGACCGACTCGACGTCGTGGCTGAAGTAGTTGACGCCGTTGACGATGACGCTGTCCTTGCTGCGACCGACGAGGGTGAGCCGGCCCTCGTCGAGGCGGCCGAGGTCGCCGCTGCGGAACCAGCCGTCGGGGGTGAAGGCGTCCCGGGTGGCCCGCTCGTTGTTGTGGTAACCGGCCGTGATCATGGGGCCGTTGAGCTGGAGCTCGCCCACCGCGCCCTCGCCCAGCTCCTGGTGGGTGTCCTCGTCGGCGATCCGGATGCGCAGCCCCTCCACCGGCCGGCCGAGGTTGGCGAACTCCTGGCCCTGGTCGGCGGCCGGGAACTCGACGGAGTAGATGCTGCCGGCGCAGGTCTCGGACATGCCGAAGGCGGGCCAGAGGGCGTCGGGGCGCAGGCCGTACGGAGCGAAGCGGCCGAGGAAGGTCTCGCCGGTGGTGCGGACGACGGCCTCGCCGCCGCTGATGATGTGCCGCAGCCGGGACAGGTCGACGCGCGGGCCGTCCTCCTCGGCGAGCCGGTCGGCCTGTGCGTTGATC
This sequence comes from Streptomyces sp. NPDC058464, assembly GCF_042721035.1. NCBI lineage: Bacteria > Bacillati > Actinomycetota > Actinomycetes > Kitasatosporales > Streptomycetaceae > Streptomyces > Streptomyces sp. NPDC058464. The sequence continues at coordinate 30,153 of NZ_JBHXMA010000034.1, read as the reverse complement.
AGCCCCAGCAGGAAGTTGGGGGTGAAGGTCATGGTGACGCCGAAGCCGGATATCAGCCGCAGGAAGGTGAGCGGTTCCTGGAGGACGACGGGTGCCTCGACGTGCAGTTGGGCGCTGCCCGCGTAGAGCGGCAGCAGGTGGCACTCCAGCAGGGCCGCGACATGGTCGAAGGAGACCCAGTTGAGGGTGGTGTCGGCGGCGGTCAGCCGGTGGTAGCCGTTCTTGCCGGCCATGGAGGCGAGCAGGTTGGCGTGCGAGAGCATCACGGCCTTGGAGTTGCCGGTGGAGCCGGAGGTCAGCACCAGGACGGCGGTGTCCTTGGGGTCGGCCTCGTGGAAGGCGTCGGCGGGCTCGGCGTACAGCTCCTCCAGGGCGACGACCGACAGGCCCTCGGCGCGCGGGAGTTCGGCGGCGAGGGTCTCGCTGGTGACGATCAGCGGGTGGTCGAGGAGGGTGTCGACGTGAGTGAGCTGGGCGGCCCAGCGCTCCGGGTCGCCGCCGAGCGCGGCCATCGGGCAGGGCACGAAGCCGCCCAGCTGGCAGGCCCAGAACGCGGCGAGGAACTCCTGCGGCCGCTCAAGGAGCAGGACGGCCTTGTCTCCGGCCACGAGCCCGCGCCCGCGCAGGCCGCCGAGCACCGAGCGGGCCGCGTCGAGGAGTTCGGGATAGCTCTGGAAGGGCGCGTCGGGGTCGGTCGCGGTCCGGGGATAGCGCAGTCCGGACGCGGCGTGGTTCCGGGCGGCGTCGCGCAGCAGGTCCACGACGGTGCGGGTGGTGGATACGGCTGTGGTCATGACGGTGCCTTCTCTTCCTGTCGCGTCGGCGGCCGGGTGTGGTGGCCGTCGACGGGTGGCGGCCGGGGCTCGGGCCACGGGTGGCGGCCGTCGCGCCGCGGCGGTACGGCGGATCGCATGGCATACGGCGTGCCGGGCAGGGCCGTACGGCACACCGTTCAGCTGAGGAAACCGGGCAGGCCGGCCGGGGAATGGGGGCGGGGAATCCGGGCGGGGAGAAATCCGGGAAACCACACCGGAAGCGCGCATGCCCGGGCTCAGAGACTGCTGCGGGGCATCAAGAAGGGCACCGGAAACAGAAATCGGGCGTTCCGGAACACCGATCGAGCAAGTACCTGTACATCGTCCCCCACCGGCCAGGTCAGTACCGAGAGCCACGGCGATGGGGCCCTGAACACCCGCCGAGAATAGAAACCGGCGCACCTGGTTGTCAAAGGACCCAGGAAAGCAGAAAGCAAAAACCGGCCGACACGGGAAAGCACAGCACCGGCCACTTGCTCCCGCAATTCCACCGCAATTTTTTCTTACACCCGGTGTCGGAAATCACGACACCCGCAAAAACAACCGCCCCCGGCCCTTTCGGGTCGGGGGCGGACGTCGTTCGGGCTGCAGGTCACGACAGCTGCGACTGGACCTCCGCGGAGATCAGCTCCAGGTGGTCCAGGTCGGAGAGGTCGAGGATCTGGAGGTAGAAGCGCCGGGAGCCGATCTCGGCGTAGCGGCCGATCTTCTCGACGACCTCGGCGGGGGTGCCGGCCAGGCCGTTCTCCTTCAGTTCGGCGACCTCGCGGCCGATCGCGGCGGCGCGCCGGGCGACCTCCTGGTCGTCCTTGCCGACGCAGACCACGAGGGCGTTGGAGTACGTCAGCTCGTCCGCGCCGCGGCCGGCCGCCTCGACGGCGGCCCGTACCCGGCCGAACTGCCGCTCGCTGTCCTCGACCGAGGCGAACGGCATGTTGAACTCGTCGGCGTACCGCGCGGTCAGCTTCGGGGTCCGGGTGGCGCCGTGGCCGCCGATCAGCACCGGGATCCGGGCCTGGGCGGGCTTGGGCAGGGCGGGCGAGTCGGTGAGGTCGTAGTAGGTGCCGTGGAAGTCGAAGGTGTCGCCGGGTTTGGTCTCCCAGAGCCCGGTGACGATCGCCAGCTGCTCCTCCAGGCGGCCGAACTTCTCCTTCGGGAAGGGGATGCCGTACGCCTTGTGCTCCTGCTCGAACCAGCCCGCGCCGAGGCCCAGTTCGACCCGGCCGCCGGACATCTGGTCGACCTGGGCGACCTGGATGGCGAGCACACCGGGCAGCCGGAAGGTTCCTGCGGTCATGAGGGTGCCGAGGCGGATCCGCTGTGTCTCGCGGGCGAGTCCGGCGAGGGTGATCCAGGCGTCGGTGGGGCCGGGCAGGCCGTCCACGTCGCCCATCTTCAGATAGTGGTCGGACCGGAAGAAGGCGTCGAAACCGAGGTCCTCGGTGGCCTTGGCGACGGTGAGGAGGGTGTCGTAGCTCGCGCCCTGCTGGGGCTCGGTGAAGATACGAAGGTCCATACACCCATCCTGCACGGACCCCGCCCCGTCAACCGCATCGGCACCACCCGTCACGCGCATCCACCCCAGGGTGAATGTCGTCAACGGCGGGGCCGTGGGGCGGCGCGGGCCAGTGACCGGCCCCTGCGGTGATCGTTGGGTGGGGGGTGCCGGGCCGTCCGGCACCGCGCGCCGGACGGTCGCCGTCGCCGCGCGTCGTTCGTGGTCCGCCGCCGACGGCGGGCCGGGGGGCCGGGGAGGCCGTCTTGTCCGAAGAGTCAGTTCCACAGCAGGGCGGCCCCTCGTCCGGTCAGCCGAAGGGGCTGCTCCAGCAGATGGAGGAACTCATGGCGGCGTTGAACGCGGACCTCTCCGCGCTGGACGCGGACCTGCAGCGGTCCCCGAGGGAAGAGGCCGACCTGGGCTGAGGCCGGCCGCGGGGAGGTCAGCCGTCGCGGACCTCCTCCCTGGCCGCCAGCTTGCGGAGCATCTCCAGCACCCTGTCCCGGGACTCGTCGGCCGCGTCGATGGCCTCCATGCACTGCCAGTACGTGGCCTCGTCGGCCGCGGCGCTGGCCATGCCGACCAGCGCGATGCCGACCTCGCCCAGGAGGCCGCCGAGGCTCAGCAGGGTCAGGCGGGCGTCGTCCAGTTCGGTGAGCTGGGCGGCGCGCAGGGTGCCGGGGTCCAGGTCCGGGGTGTCCAGCACGCCGCAGCCCCGGCCCGCCAGCTCGGTCAGGCCGAGGGCCTCGCCGCGCAGCTCGGGCGGGCCGGAGACGGCCAGCCGGCTGCCGATCGCCTGGGCCAGAGCCTGGGCCTGCCACACCTCGGTCATCATCTCCGGAACGCCCGCGCCGTGCGCCAGCGCCCGTCTGCTCGCCACGATGAGCCGCATCGCGTCCATCCGTCGCCCCGTCCCCGTCGGTCCGAACTGTCTTGCCGCACTCAGTAGTTCACTACCCAGAGTGAGGGTTCCCGAGACGTGGAGCCAGAGGAAGACGGAAATCTGTGGACAACAATTCGGATTCGGGCAGGATTGCCGCTACGCAGCGTCAATACGGAGCGCCGCGCTCCCCCGCATTGCCCACCGGACGGCCGGTGAGCGGTCTCCCGACGCCCCGTCAGGCAGGCGGAAACCGCTTCTCGTTGCGGTCGATCTTCGCGGCCAGCGCGGCCAGCGGGTCGACGTCCAGGACGTCACAGAGTTGGAGGAGATAGGCCAGCACGTCGGCGACCTCGTCCGTGACCCGGTGCGCGGTGTCGGGGTCCGCCATCACCCGGGACGACTGCTCCGGGGTCAACCACTGGAAGATCTCGACCAGTTCGGACGCCTCCACGCTCAGGGCGGCCACCAGGTTCTTGGGGGTGTGGTACTGCCGCCAGTCGCGGGCGGCGGCGAACTCGGCCAGCCGCCGCTGGAGTCCGGGCACGTCGAGGGGTTCGTCTGTCACGCCTCCAGGTGTACCACCGTGATCGCGTCCGCTCCGCCGGCCCAGGAGGCGTCGCTCACCGCGCCGACGAACCGGAGGTGGCCGCGCTCGCCCATCAGGACGGCCGTGCGCAGGAGTTCGGCGCGCTGGCCCGGGTCGAGGCTGCGGTCGAAGCCGTCGGCGAGGACGGTGAGGCCGCGCATGGCGTCGGGGACCTCACCGGGTGCGTCGACCGCCAGGACGCCGGGGCCGGTGAAGAGGACCAGGGCGAGGGCGAGGTAGCGCAGTTCGCCGTCGCCGAGCCGTTCCAGCTCGGTGCGGTGGCCGTCGCCGCGGTCGAGGAGCGCGTGTACCGTGCCGTCGCCGAGCGGTTCGGCGAGCACGTCGGCGACGGGGCCGGCGCAGCCGGTGCGTACCGCTTCGACGAGCAGGCCGTGCCGGCGGCCGCATTCGAAGCGGGTGCGCCACAGGACGTCCGCGAGGTTGTCGCAGCCGCGCAGCAGCCGGCCGGAGCCGGTGCGGACGGGTGTGCGCATGCGCTCGGGCCGCGGATCGCAGGGGAACACCGACCGCAGGGCGACGACCATCTGCTCGGCGGCGGCGAGGACCTGCCGCTGGCCGTCCGTCTTGCCGGCGACGCGCAGCGGCAGCAGGGCGGTGCCGAGGCGGTCGTCGGGCAGCGGGGCCCGGGTCACCGGCGCGGTGCCCGCGGTGTGCCAGGCGGCCTGCACGGCCGGCCGGCTCGGGTCGCGCAGCGCGGTCTCCAGGAGCACGAGCCCGCCCGCGGTCAGCCGCTCGCCGACGATGCGCAGTTCGGGTTCGGCCTGCACTGCGACGTCGAGCCGCACCGGCCCCTGGGCGCCGTCGGCCGTACACCCGATGCGGAACCCGCGCCGCCGCTGCGCGTCGGGCCTGGCCCGCTCCGGCACCAGCGCGCCCGGGTCCGGGAACACGTCGGCGAGCGCGGCCCCGCCCCCGAGCCGCGCCAGCGCCTCGTAGGCCGCGAGCACCGCGCTCTTCCCGCTCCCGCTGGGCCCGGCGAGCAACGTGACCTGCCCGACGGGAAAGCTCGCACCGCGGTGCCGGGCGAAGGCGGAGAGCCGCAGCTCGGTGACGCGGGGGCGGGGGTCGCGGCGGGGGGCGGGGACGGGGGGTACGGGCACGGACGGCAAGGGCACGCCCGGACGGCCCGAGCGGGCGCGCGGAACCTGCTCCGCGGAGCGATCGGATCCTGCGGACGGGGCGGAGGAGGCGGCCATATGCGGACCGTAGGACTCCGCGGAACAGCCGAACCGTTCCGCCCGCCCGCTCTTCCTTCTATCGGGGGACGTCCGGCCGTCCCGCGGGGCGACCTGGCATCTGCTCCGGACCGCCCGGCCTCCGCTCCGGACCGCCCCTCAGCCTCCCGAGACCCCCGCCCCCTCCATCAGCCCGGCGACCTCCGTGCCGGGCGGGGTGAGGAGGAAGACGTTGCGGTCGACCCGGTGCATTCCGCTGGCGAGGCCGAAGACCACGCCCGTGCTGAAGTCGAGGACGCGCTTGGCGACCTCGGTCTCCGCGCCGGTCAGGTCGAGCAGGACCGGTATGCCGGCCATCAGCGTCTCGGCGACGTCGCGGGCGTCGGCGAAGACATTGACCCGCAGGACGACGAAACGGCGGCGCGTCTCGGTCTCCGCGTCGGGCAGGGCGCGGTGGCCCACCGCCGACGGCCAGGCGTCGCGGCCCCGCAGCGGCACGACCTGGGCGAGCCCCTCCCACTGTTCATCGGTGACGTCGTAACGGCTCACCGGCTCCCCCCGACCTGACTCGCACTCGATGCCTGCACCAGCCAATTCTTACGCCAAGTCACCCGTTCGGCCCAACAGCGACACGAAGCGCGAGTGTTTCCGGACGCCCACGCACGAAAGAAGCGATGTTTTCACTTTTCATGCGATTGCCGCGCATTGGTGGCCTCTTACCGCCCTCACACCGGACTCTTCTCCTCCTGTGACGCCCCGCTCACCGCCCGCGATTACCGTCCGGTTCGTGCACTTGGCAGAAACACAACAGGTGGTACCCGGCCGGCGGACACAGTCGGCGGTGTCCGCCGCTCCGGGCGATGCCGGAGCCCCCCTCCCCTGGCATCGCGTCCTGACCCTCCTCGCCGACATCGGGCTGTTCATCGGCACCCGGTCGGTGTGGACGCAGGCGGCGACCCACCACCTGGTACTGGCGGCCCTGATCTCCGTCTGCTACGTCTCGATCCTGGTGACCGGCGTACTGACACTGACCGTCCGCAGCACCCGGTCACTGGCCCGCCTCGACCTGGTGGTCCTGGTCACGGCGGTGACGCTCGCGCTGTGTGCCTGGGCCCTGAACCACAACGGCGGCGACGAGGGCGCCCTCACCACCCAGGCCGCCAGGGAGCTGCTCGCCGGCCGCCCCGTGTACGGGCAGGCCTGGCCGTGGCTGTTCCACAACACGGGCATCGCCCTCACGCCGACGATAGGCGGCGGCTACGACTACACGTACGGCTATCCCCCGCTGGCGCCGCTGCTGACCGTCCCGCTGCTGTGGCTCGGCCACCACGGCGCCCCGGCGACGGCGGTGTGCGCGGGTGCCCTGATCGCCGGCACCGTCGCGCTGTGGCGGATGCTCCCGGTGCCGTGGCGGTCGGCGGCGACGCTGTCCTGCCTGGGCTTCGGCTTCCTGTCGACGTACGCCCGGGTCGGCTACCCGGCGGTGATCGCCCTGGCGCTGCTGATCCCGGTGGTGGTGCGCTGGCCGCGGATCGGGCAGGGCGGCCGCCTCGGCGCGGCCGGGATCGCGCGGGCCGCGTGCCTCGGGGCCGCCTGTGCGGCGCAGCAACTGCCGTGGTTCGTCACGCCGTTCCTGCTGGCCGGGATCTACGCGGTGCGGCGCGGGGAGCTCGGCGGCCGGGCCGCCGCCGCGGTGGTCCTGCGGATCGTCGGCGTCGCCGTCACGGCGTGGCTGCTGATCAACACGTACTTCATCGTGTCCGAGCCCGGCCGCTGGCTCGACGGGATCGCGCTGCCGCTGACCCAGGGCGCCGTGGTGCACGGCCAGGGTCTGGTGGACATCACGCTGTACTACACGAACGGCAGCGACCGCATCGACTGGTACTCGCACGCGAGCATGCTCCTCGCGGTGGCCCTGCTGGCCATGTTCGTGCTGTTCGTGCGGCGGCTGGGCCCGGCCGCGACCGTGCTGCCGTGGCTCGCCTTCTTCCTGGCGACCCGCTCCCAGGACGGCTACTACCTGCTGATGACCCCGCTGTGGCTGGCGACCGCCGTCACCGCTCCGCTGTCGGAGTTCGAGCGCGCCTGGCAGCCACGCCCGGCCCTGCTGACCGGGCCGCGCCGCCGCCCCGCCCTGATCGCCACGGTGGTTCTGCTGCTCGCTCCGGCGCTGGCGAGCGCGGCGCTCGCGGTGTCCGGCAGACCGCCGCTGCGGATGGAGATCACCGCGCTGCGGCGCGCCGCGCACCAGGCCTCGGTGGTCAGGGCGATGACCCTGAGGGTGGTCAACACGGGGAGCGTCCCGCTCACCCCGCACTACACGCTCACCACCGGTCAGGGCATGAGCATGTACTGGCTGCTGGTGCGGGGTCCGGCGACGATTCCCGGGCACGGCACGGCGAGTGTCGAACTCAGGCCGGCGAACGGCCGGTTCGGTATCCCCGCCAAGCCGAGCACCCGGATCCGGCTGCGTGCCTTCACGGCGGATCCGCAGACGCTGTCCAGCCAGTACGTGAGGATCAGCCGGACGGTCCGCTAGGCGCTCCGCGAAGCTCCGCCGGAAGCGCCGCGCGATCCGCCGTCTGCCGACTGCGGCGCCGTCGTGGCTGGTCGCGCAGTTCCCCGCGCCCCTTTGGGGCGCTGCCGAACCGTCGGACGGTCAGCCGAGCGCTCCGCTGGTCGCGCCCACGCGGCGGAGCCGCGTAGTGACACAGCCCCACGCCCCTTCGGGGCGCTCAGGCCCCCGTGCGGGTGAAGCGCAGGGTGGCGGTCACGGTGGTCGGGCCGCCCATCATGCGCATCTGGTTGAACGTGATGCCGAACTCCTCGCGCACCACTATGAACTCCACCTCCAGCGTCAGCCCGTCGGCGTCCGCCGAGACCAGCTTCGCGGTGGCCTGCTGGGGCCTGCTGATGCCCCGGACGGTCAGCTGACCGTCGACGTGCACGGCATCGCCCGGGCCCCGCTCGGCGCCGCGCACCGCGAAGGTGATCTCCGGGTGGTTCGCGGCGTCGAAGAAGTCGGCCGAGCGCAGATGGTCGTCGCGCTTCTTGTTCTTGGTGTCCAGCGTGGCCGCGTCGATCGTCACGCTGCCGGTGGCGGCGCCGTCGGCGGTGACCTCGCCCCGGCCGCTGACGCCCGCGAAGGCGCCCTTGACGGTGACCAGGCCCCAGAAGGTCTTGTGCCGGACGGCGACGGCGGAGGCGGTCGGGTCGAGCTGCCAGAGGCCGGTTTCCACGGTGACGGTCATGGCCGTGCTCCGATCATTCGATGGTTCAAATTTGGATGACTGCGGTATGGCTGCACGCTAGCTCAATATCCAAATTTGGACAACGGGTAGACTCGATGCCATGGCCGCCTCCCAGGAACACCCCGCAGAGCTGCCCGAATGTCCCTCCCTCACGGGCGGCGGGCTGCTCCCGGCCGAGCTGCGCGCCTGGATGCTGCTGCTGGCCGCGACAGGTGCGGTGGAGCAGCGGCTGCGGTCGGTCGTGAAGGAGACGCTGGACGTCTCGCACGACGAGTTCCTGATCCTGTGCCTGCTGGCCGAACAGCCGCGCGAGGGCCTGCGCATGACCCGGATCGCCGAGCTCCTGGGCCGCCCCAAGACCCGCCTCACCTACCAGATCGCCTGCCTCCAGCACGCCGGTCTCGTCACCCGCAAGGCCGCCTGCGGCGACAAGCGGGGCATCGAGGTCGCCCTCACCGACAAGGCCCGCCGCCAGATCCAGGACGCCTCCGCCGCCCTCGCCGAGACGGTCGGGCAGGCGGTCGGCCACGTCATCGGTCCGCAGCAGCGCGAGGCGCTCTGCGCGCTGATCCCGGAGCTCGCCGACGACACGCCCTGACCGTACGAATCCGGCCACTTCACCCCCGGGAGGCGCAGGTCACAGCCAGGAGGAGGGCAAGGTCACAGCCCTGTCATCAGGTCGGCTTCAGCGGTCTGCCCTAGCATCCGAGCATGACGGTCCTGCCTGACGACGGGCTCTCACTGGCCGCCGAGTTCCCTGACGCGACGCAAGAGCAGTGGCAACGCCTGGTCGAAGGTGTGCTGCGCAAGTCCGGCAAGGAAGTTTCGGGCGAGGCCGCCGAGGACGCCCTGTCCACGACGCTGGAGGACGGGCTGCGCACCCGTCCCCTGTACACCGCGCGCGACACCGCGCCCGACCCCGGCCTGCCCGGCTTCGCGCCCTATGTGCGCGGCGGCCGTCCGGAGGGCGGCGTCGCGGGCGGCTGGGACGTACGGCAGCGGCATCAGGCGGCTCCCGACGGCGCGGTCCTGACCGACCTGGAGAACGGCGTCACCTCGCTCTGGCTGCTCGTGGGCCGGGGCGGCATCCCGGTGTCCGGCCTCGCCGCCGCGCTCGACGGCGTCTACCTGGACCTGGCCCCGGTGGTCCTGGACGCGGGCCGGGACACCGAGGCGGCGGCGGCCGAACTGCTGCGGCTGTACGACGGGAAGGGCGTCGACCCCGAGGCGGTGCGCGGCAACCTCGGCGCCGACCCGCTGGGATACGAGGCCCGCACCGGCGAGGCCCTGGACTTCGCCCCCGTCGCCGCGCTCGCCCGGCGCGTGGCCGAGGAGTTCCCGGGCCTGCGCACGCTGACCGTGGACGCGCTGCCGTACCACGAGGCCGGCGGCTCGGCCGCGCAGGAGCTCGGCGCCTCGCTGGCCACCGGCGTGGCCTACCTGCGGGAGCTCACCGAGGCCGGTCTCGGCGTCGAACAGGCCCTCGGGCAGCTGGAGTTCCGGTACGCGGCGACCGCGGACCAGTTCCTGACCATCGCCAAGCTGCGCGCGGCCCGCCGGCTGTGGGCGCGGGTCGCCGAGGTCAGCGGGGCGGCCGACGCGGGCGCCCAGGTGCAGCACGCCGTCACCTCGCCGGTGATGATGAGCCGCCGCGACCCGTGGGTGAACATGCTCCGTACGACGGTCGCGACGCTGGCCGCCGGGGTCGGCGGCGCCGACTCGGTGACCGTGCTGCCGTTCGACCACGCGATCGGCCTGCCGGACGCGTTCGCCCGGCGGATCGCCCGCAACACCTCGACGATCCTCGTCGAGGAGTCGCACCTGGCCCGGGTGATGGACCCGGCGGGCGGCTCCTGGTACGTGGAGCAGCTGACCGACGAACTGGCCCACGCGGGCTGGGAGTTCTTCCGGACCGTCGAGCGGGACGGCGGCCAGGCGGCCGTGCTCCGCTCCGGACGCCTCCGTACGGACCTCGCGACCACCTGGGCCGAGCGCTCCAAGAGACTCGCCAAGCGCCGCGAACCCATCACGGGTGTCAGCGAGTTCCCGCTGCTCGCCGAGAAGCCGGTGGTGCGTGAGCCTGCCCCCGAACCGCCGTCCGGCGGTCTCCCGCGCGTCCGCCGGGACGAGGCCTACGAGGAGCTGCGCGCCCGCTCCGACGCCCACCTCGCGGCGACGGGCAGCCGCCCCCGGATCTACCTGGCGACGCTCGGCCCGGCCGCCGCCCACACCGCCCGCGCCACGTTCGCCGCCAACCTCTTCCAGGCCGGCGGCATCGAACCCGTCACCGAGGGCGGCTTCGAGGAGAGCGGCGCCACCGAGGCGGTGCTCTGCTCCAGCGACGCCCTCTACGCCGAACAGGCCGAGCAGACCGCCGGGTCGCTGAAGGCGGCCGGTGCCCGGCACGTGGTCGTGGCGGGCCGGGGCGAGTTCGCCGGTGTCGACTCGTATGTCTTCGCGGGCTGCGACGCCGTGGCCGTGCTGTCCGAGACCCTCGACCGCATGGGAGTGTCCTGATGGGAATCCCCGACTTCTCCGGCATCGAACTGGGGACCCCCGTCACCGAGGGCAGCCCCGGGGAATGGCGGGCGGCCGGCGGTGACCTGCCGCTGTGGGAGACCCCGGAGGGCATCGGGGTCAAGCCGCTCTACACCGGCCGCGACCTGGAGGGCCTCGACTTCCTCGGGACCTACCCGGGCATCGCGCCGTACCTGCGCGGCCCGTACCCGACGATGTACGTCAACCAGCCCTGGACCATCCGGCAGTACGCGGGCTTCTCCACCGCAGAGGAGTCCAACGCGTTCTACCGCCGCAACCTGGCCGCCGGCCAGAAGGGCCTCTCCGTCGCCTTCGACCTGCCCACGCACCGGGGTTACGACAGCGACCACCCGCGGGTGACCGGTGACGTCGGCATGGCGGGGGTCGCGATCGACTCGATCTACGACATGCGGCAGTTGTTCGACGGCATCCCGCTGGACCGGATGACCGTGTCGATGACGATGAACGGCGCGGTGCTGCCCGTGCTGGCGCTGTACATCGTGGCGGCGGAGGAACAGGGCGTACCGCCCGAGAAGTTGGCCGGGACCATCCAGAACGACATCCTCAAGGAGTTCATGGTCCGCAACACCTACATCTATCCGCCGAAGCCGTCGATGCGGATCATCTCGGACATCTTCGCGTACACCTCGCAGCGGATGCCCCGCTACAACTCGATCTCCATCTCCGGGTACCACATCCAGGAGGCGGGCGCGACGGCCGACCTGGAGCTGGCGTACACGCTCGCGGACGGCGTCGAGTACATCCGGGCGGGACGCGAAGCCGGCCTGGACGTGGACGCGTTCGCGCCCCGGCTCTCCTTCTTCTGGGCGATCGGCATGAACTTCTTCATGGAGATCGCCAAGCTCAGGGCGGCCCGTCTGCTCTGGGCCAGGCTGGTCGACCAGTTCGAGCCGAAGAACACCAAGTCCCTCTCCCTGCGCACCCATTCGCAGACCTCGGGCTGGTCGCTGACCGCGCAGGACGTCTTCAACAACGTCACGCGTACGGCCGTGGAGGCGATGGCGGCGACCCAGGGCCACACCCAGTCGCTGCACACCAACGCCCTGGACGAGGCCCTCGCCCTGCCCACCGACTTCTCGGCGCGCATCGCCCGCAACACCCAGCTGCTCATCCAGCAGGAGTCGGGCACCACCCGGGTCATCGACCCGTGGGGCGGCAGCGCCTACGTGGAGCGGCTGACCTACGACCTGGCCCGCAAGGCCTGGGCGCACATCCAGGAGGTCGAGGCGGCGGGCGGCATGGCCAAGGCGATCGACGCCGGCATCCCCAAGCTGCGCATCGAGGAGGCCGCGGCCCGCACCCAGGCCCGGATCGACTCCGGGCGGCAGCCGGTGATCGGCGTCAACAAGTACCGGGTCGACAGCGACGAGCAGATCGAGGTCCTCAAGGTCGACAACTCCTCCGTCCGCGCCCAGCAGATCGAGAAGCTGCGGCGGCTGCGCGCGGAGCGGGACGAGACGGCCTGCCGGGACGCGCTCGACGCGCTGACCCGGGCGGCCGACGGCGAAGGCAACCTGCTGGAGCTGGCGGTCAACGCGGCCCGCGCCAAGGCCACCGTCGGCGAGATCTCGGACGCCCTGGAGAAGGTGTACGGCCGGCACGCGAGCCAGATCCGTACGATCTCCGGTGTGTACCGCAACGAAGCAGGCGAGTCCCCGACCGTGGACCGCACCCGGGCCCTGGTCGACGCCTTCGACGAGGCCGAGGGGCGCCGCCCGCGCATCCTGGTCGCCAAGATGGGCCAGGACGGTCACGACCGCGGCCAGAAGGTGATCGCGACCGCCTTCGCCGACCTCGGCTTCGACGTCGACGTCGGCCCGCTGTTCCAGACCCCCCAGGAGGTCGCCCGCCAGGCGGTGGAGGCGGACGTCCACGTGGTCGGCGTGTCCTCGCTGGCGGCCGGCCACCTCACCCTCGTACCGGCGCTGCGCGAGCAGCTCGCCGAGGAGGGCCGGGCGGACATCATGATCGTGGTCGGCGGGGTCATCCCGCCGCAGGACGTGCCGACCCTCCTGGAGATGGGCGCCACCGCCGTGTTCCCGCCCGGGACGGTGATCCCGGACGCGGCCTACGACCTGGTCGAGCGGCTGTCGGCGGAACTCGGGCACGACCTGTGATCGATGTCGACGCCTATGTGAAGGGTGTGCTCGACGGGAAGCGCGCGGTCATCGCCCGCGCCATCACCCTCGTCGAGTCCACCCGTCCACAACACCGGGCGTTGGCACAGGAGTTGCTCACCGAGCTGCTCCCGCACAGCGGCCGGGCGCGGCGGATCGGCATCAGCGGGGTGCCGGGCGTGGGCAAGTCGACGTTCATCGACGCGTTCGGCACGCTGCTGACGGGCCTCGGGCACCGGGTGGCGGTCCTTGCCGTGGACCCGTCGTCCACGCGGACGGGCGGCTCGATCCTTGGCGACAAGACGCGGATGGAGCGGCTGGCGGTCGACCCGAACGCCTTCGTCCGCCCCTCCCCCAGCGCCGGCACACTCGGCGGAGTCGCCAAGGCGACCCGGGAGTCGATGGTGGTCATGGAGGCGGCCGGGTACGACGTGGTCCTGGTCGAGACGGTCGGCGTCGGGCAGTCCGAGACCGCGGTCGCCGACATGGTCGACTCCTTCCTGCTGCTCAGCCTGGCCCGCACCGGCGACCAGCTCCAGGGCATCAAGAAGGGCGTCCTGGAACTCGCCGACGTGATCGCCGTCAACAAGGCGGACGGCCCGCACGAGCGCGACGCCCGGTCCGCGGCACGGGAGTTGGCGGGCGCGCTGCGCCTGATGCACGGCAAGGACGCCTTCTGGACTCCCCCGGTGCTCAGTTGCAGCGCCCGGGAGTCGACGGGGTTGGACGTCGTCTGGGAGCGCCTTGAGCAGCACCGGGCGCTGCTGGACTCCACCGGGCGGCTCGCCGAGAAGCGCCGCGAGCAGCAGGTCGGCTGGACCTGGGCGATGGTCCGGGACGACCTGCTCGGCCGGCTCGCCGCCCATCCGGCGGTGCGCGCGGCCGCCCCCGGCCTCGAACAGGAGGTCAGGGACGGCACGTTGACGGCGACACTGGCCGCCGAGCGCATTCTGCGCACGTTCGGGGAAACCCCGGACGACGGCCCTCAGGCCAGCTGATCCCGGAGCGCCTCGCGGGCCCGGGCCACGCGGGAGCGGACCGTGCCGACGGGGCAGTCACTGACCTCGGCGGCCTCCGCGTACGGCAGTCCGACGAGTTGCGTCAGGACGAACGCCTCGCGCCGCTCCTCGGGCAGCGACTCCAGGAGGTCGAGGAGCGCCACGCCGTCGTCGAACCCGGGCAGCCCGTACGGCTGGGCCCGCTCGACGGCCTGCTGCCAGTCGGGTACGTCCGCCGGGCGGGGCCGGGCGGCGGCGTACCGATGGCTGTCCACGACGGCCCGGCGGGCGATCGACAGCAGCCAGGAACGGGCCGAGCCATGGCCCTCAAAACGGTGCAGGCTGCCCAGCGCACGCAGGAACGTGTCCTGCGCGAGGTCGTCGACCGCCTGCGGGTCGGCGCAGAGATGGGCGACGTACCGGAGGACGTCGCGGTGCAGAGCCCGTACGAACGCGTCCACGGCGGCCGTGTCCCCGGACCGGGCGGCGAGGGCCCAGGCCGTGATCGACGCGTCGCGTTTCTCGTCCGGCGCAGGGCGTGCGGGCAGGACGGAAGTGATCACTCGGTGTCCTTGTGAGAAAGGTGAGCGGGGAAGACGGCCCTACGGCGCCTGCACAGGCGCGGTGCTGAAGCGGGCGTACGGCCGCCGTGTTCGTCCGGGGGCGCGCGTGGGCGGCCCCGGAACACCAGCTGTCGTCAGGCGACAGCCGTCCGCACCGGCGGACCCCGGGAAGTGATCGCGTGGACGAGGAGAAGCAGCCGCGGCGCCCGGTCCGAACGGCGGCGGTGCAGCCGGGGGCGCGGGCGCTCGGGGGTGGCCGGCAGCGCCAGCAGCAGCCGGAGCGGTGCGACGAGCCGGCCGGCGACGGCCCGGACGATCCGGAACGCGGCGCGTTCGCCGTGGCCGAGCCAGAGGCCGCACAGCAGCGCGGCGAGGAGGTGGGCGGCGAACATGCCGGTGGAGGCGGTGCCGCCGGTGCCGAAGCCCAGGTATTCGAAGGGGTCGGTGTGGGCGGAGCCCATGTGCATCGACCCCATGTTCATGGCCGCCATGTCCCCGGCCATGTCCATATGCACGGACCCCATGGGGGCGGTCTGGGTGGTCCACACCTGAGCCGCGGAGAAGCCGGAGTGCAGTGCTGTCTGGGCGCCGACCGCGGCGGACACGACCAGCGGCAGCCCGCGTTCGCGGCCGGACAGGGCCCAGCCGAGGGCGCCGGTGAGCGCCAGGGCGGCGGCCAGTGTCCAGCCGGGCACTCGGTTCCCGGACATCATGACGTGGCCGAGGGCGGCGAGCAGCACGCAGACGGCCGCGAACACCGCGGACCGTACCGTGCGCGCACACCACCCTGCCGTCATGGCGCATCATCCTCGCATCCGGTCCGGTCCTGTCGGGGAGTGGTACGGCGATCCACAGCCAGTGCGCTCAACTCACAGGCGGGGTGGGGAGTTTCACAGCGGCCGTGTGTCGGGTGCGGGCCGGTGGGGGTTGCCCGCGCCCACGCGGCGGTAGCCGCAAATCAGAGACAGCCCTGCGCCCCCAGAAACTCAACTGGGGGCAGGCGTGCCGCCTCAGCCCTTCGCCCACGGCCCCTCCGGCACCGCCGTCCGTACCCTCGCCCGCGTCACGTCCACCACGATCGTCCGGTCGTCGTCCAGGTCCTCCCGGACCCGGCGCAGCCGCCCCGCCCCGTCGATCCAGTACCGCACCGGCACATCACCTGCGGAGAACACGTCGTACCGACGGCCGTCGATCCGGTCCGTCCCCAGATGGCGCCGGCCCGACCGGGCGATCCGCCGCGCGTCTCCCGGGCGGTCGGCCGCGAGGGACAGCGTCAGCCGCAGCGCCGTGTCCAGCGAGGCCGGCCCGTACCGGCGGCGGATCCACGCCGTCGGTCTCAGCCGCGCGGCGTCCCGTACCGCCTCCGCCGTCGACGCCGGTCTCGCCAGCGGGCCCGCGCTGCCGTCGGCCTTCGGACGGGCGACCGCCAGCCCGGCGCCGTCCCACGCCAGCAGCCCCCGCTCCGCCGCGTCCCCCGTGTCGAACCAGCCGACCGCCCGGTGCCGGTGCTCGTCGACCACCGCACGGACCACGGCCGTACCGCCGGGCAGCGGCGCCCGTACCGTCACCTCGGCCGGGCTGTCCCGGTACACGCGGACCGGGGCGAGGGCCAGGCGTCGGGCCTCGTCGGCCGAGAGGGGGCGGGGACCGTCGCCGCCCGCGACGAGGAACGGCAGCGCCGCGCACGTTCCCGTCGCGGCGGCGAGGGCCGCCCAGGTCCAGGGGGATCGCAGCCGTGCTCGTACCCGCGCCGGTGTCATCCACATGGCACGTACCTACACGCGGACGGGCCGCGCCCGGTCGACACCGGTGCGCGGCCCGCTCGGCATCACCCTTGCGGGGTGCGCCGTTTGCCCCACGGAGCAGCCGACCGAGTCGGCCGCGTCGGGGGCGGGTGACGAGGGGCAGGTGGCCGCCTCCGCCTGAAGCAGCCCGGCAAGCCCTGACAGGCGCCGTTCGCGTCCCGCTCGGGGTACGCGTCGGCGTCGGCGTCGCCGGTCAGTCGGTGACGTTGCGGACGGCCTCGCGGATCAGGTCCGCGGCCTTCTTCGGGTGCGCGAGCATGACCAGGTGGGAGGAGTCGACCTCGACCGTGGTCATGCCGGCGCGCTCGTAGCCGTAGCGCTCGACGTCGGGGTTGATGGTGCGGTCCGAGGACGACACCAGGCCCCAGGACGGCTTGGTCCGCCAGGCCGCGACCGGGGCCGCCTCGGCGAAGGCCGCGCCGGCCAGCGGGCGCTGGGAGACGGCGAGCACCCGGGCGAGGTCCGGGTCCACGTCGTGGGCGAAGATCGCGGGGAACCTGTCGGTCTCGACGGTGACGTCGGTGCCGGGCTCGTCCGATCCCTCGACCGGGAACGGCGTGTACACCAGGGCCGAGGCGAGCTCGGAGTCCGGGAACCGGCCCTGCAGCTCGCCGAGGCTCTCGC
Source organism: Streptomyces sp. NPDC058464 (assembly GCF_042721035.1). NCBI lineage: Bacteria > Bacillati > Actinomycetota > Actinomycetes > Kitasatosporales > Streptomycetaceae > Streptomyces > Streptomyces sp. NPDC058464. Next base: position 13,258 of record NZ_JBHXMA010000034.1, on the reverse strand, counting down.
CCTCCTCCAGGGCGTAGCCGGCCAGGTAGACCAGGGCCTGCACGTTCTCCTCGGCGCCCGCGACGGTGATGACGGCACCGCCGTAGGAGTGGCCCACCAGGACGACGGGACCGGGAATCGCCCGGACCACCGAGGCGATGTAGGCGGAGTCGCCGGTGAGGCTGCGGTTGGGCACGGCCGGGACGAGCACCTTCAGGCCGTCGGCCAGCAGTTCGGGGACGACCCGGGCGAAGCTGGACGCGTCGGCGAAGGCACCGTGCACGAGGACGACGGTGGGTGTGGAGTCGGTCATGGGAGTTCCTTGTGGTGCGGTGCGAGGTCTGGGCGGGCGGCTAGCGCGGGTCGACGCCGATGTCGGTGTCGATGTCGTAGGCGGCTTCCGCGTGGTCGGGCGCCGGGTGCGCGATGTCGGTCCCCAGGTCGAAGGCCGCCGTCTCGATGGCCTCCTCCAGCTCCGCTTCCTCGCGCTCCGCCTTGGCCCGGCGGTGGTGCTCGGTCAGCTGGTCCCTGAGGTGCCTCAGGCGCGGGTGGCCGTCGTGGGCGGACGGCTCCGACGGCACGGACGGCGCCGACGGCGGTTGTGACGAGGGTGCCGGCGATGGTTCCGGCGGCTCGTTCGTGGTCACACCGGCTCCCTGATCAGCCGGCGTACAGGGCCGCGTGCAGGGTGCGGACGGCCAGGGTGATGGCGGCTTCGGCGGCGTGGGTCTCGCGCAGGGCGTTGAGCATGACGAAGTCGTGGATGATGCCCTGGAAGCGGACGGCGGTGACGGGGACGCCGGCGGCGCGGAGGTTGTTGGCATAGGCCTCGCCCTCGTCGCGCAGGACGTCGGCCTCGCCGGTGATGACGAGGGCCGGGGGCAGGCCGGTGAGCTGTTCGGTGGTGGCGCGCAGCGGGGAGGCGGTGATCTGGGCGCGTTCGGTCTCGTCGGTCGTGTACTGGTCCCAGAACCACTGCATGCCGTCGCGGCGCAGGAAGTAGCCGGTGGCGAACTGGTGGTAGGAGGGGGTGTCGAAGCTCGCGTCGGTCACCGGGTAGAACAGCACCTGCTGGAGCAGGGGGAGGCCGCCGCGTTCCTTGGCCATCAGGGTGAGGGCGGCGCTCATGTTCCCGCCGACGGAGTCGCCGGCGACCGCGATCCGGGTGGCGTCGAGGTCCTTGGTCGCGCCGTGGGCGGCGACCCACTGGGCGACGGCCCAGTTCTGCTCGATGGCGACGGGGTAGCGGTGTTCGGGGGAGAGGTCGTACTCGGGGAAGACGACGGCGGCGTTCGCGCCGACCGCGAGTTCGCGGACGAGGCGGTCGTGGGTGTGGGCGTTGCCGAAGACCCAGCCCGCGCCGTGGATGTAGAGGATGACGGGGAGGGTGCCGGTGGCGCCGGCGGGCTTGACGATGCGGGCGCGGACGGTGCCGGTGGGGCCGCCTTCGACGGTGATCCATTCCTCGTCGACGGCGGGCTTGGCGATGTCGCCGGACTGGACCTCGTCGACGGCCTTGCGGCCCTCGGCGGGGGCGAGGTCGAAGAGGTAGGGCGGGTTGGCGGTGGCCTCGACGAAGGCCTGAGCGGCGGGCTCCAGAACCGGCGTGACGGGCGTGAAGGCTTCGGACATGTGACTCTCCTGGGATTGCGCGGGGCACACCGGGCGTTCCGGCGCCGCCGCGGTTCACCGTAGGAGCGCCGTGCGCCGGGCAGTTGCCCCCCAGCGCACGCCCACCGGCCCCGCAGCGCACGCGCCCACCGGCTCGGCAGCGCATGCGCGGACCGGTGCGCTGCTGGGCCGGTGCGCTGCGGGGCCGGTGCGCTGCGGGGCCGGTGCGAGTGCGCGCACGGGACACACCGCGGCCGGGAGCGGATCTAGCGTGACGGCTCGACGGTCGCGGTTCGCCTCCGATTCGATGGCGAACTGACAGGCCGGCACCGCAATTCCATCCCGGAAGGGGTCCCGAAAGCGTGTCCTCCATGCCGGTCGGAGGTCTGGTTCCCCAGGCCGTCGACGATCCCGCAGAGCTCGTCGTGCGCAACGCGAAAATCCACACCGGTGATCCGGGCCGCCCGCATGCGGGGGCGATCGCCGTCCGGGACGGCATGGTCACGGTCGTCGGCGACGACAAGGACGTGGCCCCGCACATCGGCCCGGCCACCAAGGTCGTGGACGCGCTCGGGCGACGGGTGATCCCGGGCCTCAACGACGCCCATCTGCACGTGATCCGCGGCGGGCTCAACTACGTGCTGGAGCTGCGCTGGGACGGCGTGCCCACGCTGCGCCAGGGCCTCGCGATGCTCCGTGAGCAGGCCGCGCGGACCCCGAAGGGCCAGTGGGTGCGGGTGGTGGGCGGCTGGTCGGCCGAACAGTTCGCCGAACGGCGGCTGCCGACCGTCGCCGAGCTGAACGCGGCCGCCCCGGACACCCCGGTGTTCGTCCTGCACCTGTACCAGTCGGCCGTCCTCAACCGGGCGGCGCTGAAGGCCGCCGGATTCGACAAGGACACCCCCGACCCGCGAGGCGGCCAGATCGTGCGCGGCCGGGACGGGGAGCCGACGGGCATGCTGCTGGCCGCGCCCAGCGCCCTCATCCTCTACTCCACGCTGGCCAAGGCGCCGGTCCTGGACGAGGCGCACCGCAAGACCTCGACCCGGCACTTCCTGCGCGAGCTGAACCGGTTCGGACTGACCTCGGCGATCGACGCGGCCGGCGGCTTCCAGAACTTCCCCGAGAACTACGGCACCGTCGTCGAACTGGCCGAGGCCGGTGAGCTGTCGCTGCGCATCGCCTACCACCTCTTCCCGCAGACCGCGGGCCAGGAGGTGGCCGACCTCACCCGCTGGATCGAGATGGCGGACTACGGGGACGGCGACGCGTGGCTGCGCCTCAACGGCGCGGGCGAGAACCTCACCTGGGCGGCGGCCGACTTCGAGAACTTCAACCAGCCTCGTCCCGAACACGACGACTACGAGCCGGAGTTCGAGAAGGCGGTGCGTCTTCTCATGGAGAACGGCTGGGGGTTCCGGCTGCACGCCACGTACGACGAGACGATCCGCCGGGATCTCGCGGTCTTCGAGAAGCTGGCCGCCGAGGGTCTCTTCCCGGCCGGGAACCGGTGGTTGTTCGACCACGCGGAGACCGTGTCGGCCGAGAGCCTCGACCGCGTGGCCGCGCTCGGCGGTGCGATGTCCGTGCAGAACCGGCTGTCCTTCCAGGGCGAGGCCTTCCTGCGCCGCTACGGCCCCGGCGCCGCGGCCGACGCCCCGCCGATCCGGGAGATGCTGGACCGCGGGCTGACCGTGGCCGCCGGCACCGACGCCACCCGGGTCTCCAGCTACAACCCGTGGGTCGCCCTGCACTGGCTGATCAGCGGCCGCAACATCGGCGACCTCGTGCTCCGTCCCCCGTCCAACCGGGTCGACCGGCAGACCGCCCTGCGCATGTTCACCCGGGCCGGCGCCGAGCTGACGGGCGAGGAGGGGGTCAAGGGCGTCCTGCGCCCGGGGTTCTACGCGGACCTCGCGATCCTCTCCGACGACTACTTCACCGTGCCCGAACCGGAGATCGCCCACATCGAGTCGCTGCTCACGGTCACCGGCGGCCGGATCGTCTACGGCGCAGGCGAGTACGAGGGCCTCGACGAGGAGCTGCCGGCCATCACCCCCGACTGGAGCCCGGTGACGCACTTCGGCGGCTACCAGGCGACCCCGCGCGGCCTGGCGGGCGTACGCCAGGCACACGCCCTGGCCGAGGCAGCAGCAGAGTCCGACCTGCACCGCGAGTGGCGGATACGCCGCGGCCTGCTATGGGAAACCGACAGTTCCTTCCCCACAGACCCCTGCTTCGGAGCGCCCCTTTAGGGGCGCGGGGAACTGCGCGACCAGCCACGACGCACCCGCACCCGCCCGACAACCCATCCCGCCACCCCACTAGGCACTTCCACTCCTGTAACCACAAAAGAAAGGCATCCCATGCCCGACATCACCACCGTCACCGCCACCCCCGGCCCCGACCTCCTCACCCCCGACAACTGCGCGGTCCTCTTCGTCGACCACCAGCCGCAGATGTTCTTCGGCACCGGCAGCGGCGACCGCACCGCGATCGTCAACTCCACCCTGGGCCTGGCCAAGGCCGCCAAGGCGTTCGGCGTACCGGTCGTGCTCAGCACCGTCGCCGCCGAGTCGTTCTCCGGCCCGATCATGCCGCAGCTCGCGGACGTCTTCCCGGGCCAGAAGATCATCGACCGCACCACGATGAACGCCTGGGAGGACGAGGCGTTCGTCGAGGCCGTCAGGGCGACCGGCCGCGAGAAGCTCGTCATAGCCGGTCTGTGGACCGAGGTGTGCGTGGTCCTGCCGGTGCTCTCGGCCATCGCCCAGGGGTACGAGGTGTACGTGGTCGCCGACGCGTCCGGCGGTGTCACCCCGCAGGCCCACGAGCACGCCGTGCAGCGGATGGTCCAGGCCGGCGCCGCGCCGGTCACCTGGGTCCAGGTGCTCCTGGAGCTCCAGCGCGACTGGGCCCGTACGGAGACGTACGAGGCGGTCACGAACGTGGTCAAGGAGCACGGCGGCGCCTACGGCCTCGGCCTGGTCTACGCCCAGACCATGATCGGCGCCCACGCGGCCGGCTGACCGGACGTCACTTACCGAGTCGGGAACAGGCAGGAACAGGCAGGAAGACATGGATGATGCTGGGCTGCTGGTCCTCCGGCTGCTGGCGGGGCTCCTCATCGCCGGCCACGGAGTGCAGAAGGTGAGCTTCCACCTCGGAGGCAAGGGCTTGGCGGGCGGAACGGAGGAGTTCCGGCACGACGGTTTCCGCGGCGGCCCGCTGACCGCCGTCGTCGCGGGCGGCAGCCAGATCGGCGCCGGCCTGTTCCTGGCCGCCGGGCTGCTCACCCCGCTGGCCGCGATGGCCGCGATGGGCGTGATGACGGTCGCCGGGACGGTCAAGTGGCCCAAGGGCCTGTGGGTGCAGAACGACGGGTACGAGTATCCGCTGGTCCTCGTCGTCGTCTCGGTGGCCCTGTCCCTCACCGGGCCCGGCCGGTGGTCCGTCGACCACGCGCTGGGCCTCACCCCGTGGCCGCTGTGGATCGTCCTCGCGGCGATCGTGATCGGCCCCACGAGCGGTCTGCTCACCCGCGCGGTGCTGCACCGCACCCCCACGATCGCGGCGGAAGGAGCATCCCGTGCGCAGGCTGCTGACTGACGCGCTCCACACCCTGGTGCCGCCCCGGGACGACCGGCACGGCCCGCTGCCTCCCCTGCTGCTGACGCTGACGGTGGTCACCGGGCTGGTGGACGCGGTGAGTTACCTGTCCCTCGGGCATGTCTTCGTCGCCAACATGACCGGCAACGTGGTGTTCCTCGGCTTCGCGCTGGCGGGCGCCGCGAACCTGTCCGCGCTCGCCTCCGTCGTCGCGCTGGCCGCGTTCCTGGCCGGGGCGCTGGCCGGCGGGCGGCTGGGCACCCGGTTCGCCGCCCACCGCGGGCACCTGCTGAAGACGGCGACGGCCGTGCAGAGCGTGCTGGTCGCCGTCACGGTGGTGGCCGCCGCGGTCGGCGGCGGCCGGGTCGGCACCGGGGTGCAGTACACGCTGATCGTGTTCCTCGGACTCGCCATGGGCCTGCAGAACGCGGTCGCCCGGCGCCTCGGCGTCCCCGACATGACCACGACCGTGCTGACGTTGACCCTGACGGGCCTGGCCGCGGACTCCGGTCCGGCGGGCGGTGCCGCACCCCGGCCCGGCCGCCGGATCCTGTCCGTCCTGGCCATGCTGCTCGGCGCGCTCGTCGGAACCGCGCTCCTGCTCCACGGCCATCTGGTGCTCACCCTGGGCCTGGCCCTGCTGCTCCTGTTCGTCACCTCCCTGACGACGCACCGCCTGGCCGGCGGCGACCCGGCCTGGACCCGGTCGGGAACGGCATGACGACCGACGCCGCCGCCGAGTCCCCGTGGGCGCCCCTCGCGGCCCGGGTGTTCCGGGCGCTGTGGATCGCCCAGCTGGTCTCCAACGTCGGCAGCTGGATGCAGACGGTCGGCGCCCAGTGGCTGCTGGTCGGGGACAGCGCCGCGCTGGTGACGCTGGTGCAGACCGCGTCCAGCCTGCCCGTCGTCCTCCTCGCGCTGCCCTCCGGGGTGGTCGCCGACCGGTTCGACCGGCGGGTGGTGCTGGTGACCGCGCAGTTCGCGATGCTCGCGGTGTCCGGGGCGCTGGCCGTGCTCGCGTTCCTGGACGCCCTGTCGCCGACGGCACTGCTGGCCCTGACCTTCCTGCTGGGCTGCGGCACCGCGCTGATGGGCCCGGCCTGGCAGGCGATCCAGCCGGAGCTGGTGGAGCGGGAGCGGCTCGGGCAGGCGGCGGCGCTGGGCGCGGTGAACATGAACCTGGCCCGTGCCGTCGGCCCGGCGCTCGGCGGCGCGGTGGTCGCGGCGGCGGGCGCCGGCTGGGTCTTCGCCTTCAACGCGGCGTCCTATCTGGGCATCGCGGCCGTCCTGCTGCTGTGGCGGCGCCCCGCCGCGGCCGCCGTCCCGCCCGCCGGGAACGAGGGGCTGCTGGCCGCCCTGTACGCCGGCCGCCGCTACGTCTGGAACGCACCCGGTGTCCGCCGGATCCTGCTGCGCACGCTCCTGTTCATCCCCGGCGGAGCCGCCCTGTGGGCCCTGCTGCCGCTGACCGCGAGCCGCTCCCTCGGCCTCGGCTCGGGCGGCTACGGACTGCTCCTCGGTGCGGTGGGCATCGGCGCGGTCGGCGGCGCCTTCCTGCTCCCCCGTGCCCGTCGCCTGCTCGGCGCCAACGGCACGCTCGCGGCCGGTGCCCTGGTGTTCGCCGGTGTGCTGGCGGTGCTGGCCACGGTCCATGTGCCGTGGCTGGTCGCGCTCGCGCTGCTGCCCGCGGGCCTCGCCTGGATCGCCGTACTCTCCACGCTCAACGCGGCCGTGCAGACCCGGCTCCCCGGCTGGGTCAGGGCCCGCGGCCTCGCCGTCTACCTGCTGGTCTTCCAGGGCGGTCAGGCGCTGGCCGCGCCCCTGTGGGGTGCGGTGGCCGACTGGCTCGGGCTGAGCGCCTGCCTGCTGATCGCCGGCGGCGCGATGCTGCTGAGCGCGGCCAGCGTACGGCGGTGGCCGCTGCGGGATGCCGAGGGCATCGACCCCGCACCCTCCGACCACTGGCCGGCGCCTCCCCTGGTGTTCGAACCCGGGGAGGCCGACGGCCCGGTCCTGGTCTCCGTCGTCTACCGCGTCCCGGCGGACCGGCAGGCCGAGTTCACGGACCGCATGCACCGGGTGGCGCGCTCCCGGCGCCGTACCGGAGCCCTGTCCTGGGGCCTCTACCAGGACGGCCACGACCCCGAGCGCTTCGTCGAGAACTACCTGGTCTCCTCCTGGGCGGAGCACCAGGCCCAGCACCACGTCCGGCTCACGGCCACCGACCGCCGGTTCGAGGAGGAGGCCCGCGCGCTGCTCACCCCGGGCACCGCGCCCGAGGTGACGCACGCCTTCGACACGACGGCGGGACCGGCGATACGGCGGCCCTGAGGCTCAAGGGTGGGTGCGGAGCCACTGCAGGACGTCGGGGGTGACCGGGTCGGCGAGGTCGGCGAAGCCCTCGTGCCGCTGCAGGAACTTGGCCACGTACCGGCACACGGGTACGACGCGCTTGCCCGCGGCGCGGACGTCGGTGAGCGCCTCCCGGACCAGTTGGCCGGCCAGGCCCCGGCCGACGAAGGCCTCGTCGACCTCGGTGTGGTAGAAGACGCGCTGGTCACCGCGGTCGCGGTAGGCGGTGAGGCCGGCGCGTTCACGCCGACCAGGATCTCGTAGCGGCTCAGGGCCTCGTTGTGGACGACGACGGGGGTGGCGGTGTTGGGCGGGTTCATCGGATTCCTTTCATTTCGTTGCGGTGCGGTGCGGCGACGGCGCGGGTGCGCGGGTGCAATCTCTGATCGAGATGACTGACATCCCGAACCATCGCCGGAAAGGGGGAAGCGTGGTGGGTGCCGGAGCGCTGGTGCATGACGAGAGCAACACCTCCTGTGAGGAAGGTCCCGTGTCCGAGATGTCGTCGTCCGAAATACGCTCCCCGCGCCGGGAGGCCGCCACCGAGGCTGCCCACGGGGTGCCCGGCTGGCTGATCGCGCTGTTCGCCGTCGCCTCCGGCATGACGGTCGCGAACCTGTACTACGCCCAGCCCCTGCTGTCCGAGCTGCGCGGTGTCTTCCACATCGGCGAGGCCACCGCGGGTCTGCTGATCACGCTCACCCAGGTCGGCTACGTGATCGGCATGATCTTCCTGGTGCCGCTCGGCGACCGGCTGGAGAAGCGGAGCCTGGTCACCGCGCTCCTGACGGTCACCACGCTCGCCCTGGTGGCGGCCGGTCTCGCGACCGGGTTCCCGATGCTGCTGATCGCCTCGCTGGTCAGCGGGGCCACCTCCGTGGTGGCGCAGATCCTCGTCCCGTTCGCCGCGAGCCTGGCGCCCGACCACGCCCGGGGCCGAGTGGTGGGCCGGGTGATGAGCGGGCTGCTCACCGGCATCCTGCTGTCCCGCACGCTCAGCAGCCTGGTCTCCAGCGTGGCCGGCTGGCGGGTCGTCTACCTCGGCTCGGCCGTCCTGATGGCCCTGCTGGGCGTGGCCCTGCGGCTGGCCCTCCCCCAGCACGCGCCCACCACCACCGTGCCGTACCACCACGTGCTGCGCTCCACGGCGGCGCTAGTCCGCACGCACCCGGCGCTGGTGCGCCGGGGCCTCTACCAGGCCGCGATGTTCGGTGCCTTCAGCGCCTTCTGGACCACCGTCTCCTACGTCCTGACCGGGCCCGACTTCCGCTACTCGGCCGTAGGGGTCGGGGTGTTCGCGCTGGTCGGCGCGGCCGGTGCGGCCGTCGCCCCGTTCGCCGGGCACTGGGCCGACCGCGGGCTGACCCGGCGGATGACCGGTGCCGCGTTCGGCGTCGCCGCGGTGGCCTTCGCGATCGCCGGGTTCGGCCGGCACAGCGTCATCCTGATCGGGCTCGCGGCCGTCGCGCTCGACATGGCCGTACAGACCAGCCTGATCCTCGGCCAGCACACCGTCTACCAACTCGATCCCCTCGCCCGGGCCCGTCTGAACAGCGCCTTCATCGCGATCTTCTTCATCGGCGGCGCCCTCGGCTCCCAGCTCGGCTCGATCGCCTACCGGTCCGGCGGCTGGAGCGCGGTCAGCATGTTCGGGGCCGCCCTGCCGGTGCTGGGCCTGCTGTACTGGCTCACCGAGCGCCGGACCGGCGCGAAGCGCTCGGCGTAGGACCGCCGGAGCCACCGCCGGAGCGATCGCCAGGGCCACCGCCCGGACCTCCACCGGGACCACTTCTACCGGCCACCGACGGTAGGGCGCCGCGACGGCCGGCCCGTGTCCGTGCGTGCACGGCGACCGGTCCCAGAGGGAACCCGGTGCGGTCCCGGAGGGAACCCGGTGCGCTCAGGGGTGCGGGCCCGGGCGCTCCCGGGCAACGCCTCCCCCCGCCGCCGCGCCTAGCGTCACTCGCGTACCCAGCCGCATCGGACATCCGCCAGGAGGCGCACCGTGACCACCAGCTCCGAGCCCGGGAAGGCCTTGCAGCACAGCCAGCCGTGGCTGCACCAGAAGGGCGAGGTCATCCAGGAGTTCGGGACCGTCAAGCAGTTCCCCCTCGGTCTCTCGTACGAGACGCGGATGTACTCCAGCCAGCGTCTGAACCGGGTCCTGGCGGACACGCAGATCCTGTACGGCCTCTACAAGAAGCACCACTGGCTGCTGCGCGGCGCGACCTTCTACCAGCTGCACCTGCTGCTGGACAAGCACGCGGGCGAACAGCTGGCCCTCGTCGACACGCTCGCCGAACGGGTCCAGACCCTGGGCGGGGTCGCGGTGGGCGACCCGCGGCACGTCGCCGAGATCACCTCGATCCCGCGTCCGCCGGACGGCGTCGAGGAGGTCCCGGCGATGCTCTCGCGGCTCCTGGAGGCCCACGAGACGATCCTGGTCGACGCGCACGACGCGGCCGCCCGGGCCGCCGGGACGGGCGACGACGGCACCAACGACCTGCTGGTCTCGCAGGTGATCCGCACCGGGGAGCTGCAGGCCTGGTTCCTGGCGGAGCACCTGGTCGACACTCCCCTGGTCCGCGCCTGAGAGAACCCGGGAGCAGCGGCTGCCTGCCTAGGATGCGGCGGAGATCCCCGCCGTACCGAGGCGGGTGCCGTGCCACCGGGAGCAGCTCATGGACCTGCGGCAGATGGAAGTCGTGGTCGCCGTGGCGGACGCAGGCGGGTTCACGGCGGCCGCGCGACGGCTGCACGTGGTCCAGTCCGCCGTCTCCGGCACGGTCCGCGCCCTGGAACGCGAGCTGGGCACCCCGCTGTTCACCCGGACCACGCACCGGGTCGGGCTCACCCCGGCCGGTGAGGCGTTCGTCCCGGCGGCCCGGCAGGCCCTGCGCGCCGCCGAGCTGGCCCGCGAGGCGGTCGACGCGGCGAAGGGCGAGCTGCGCGGCCGGGTGACGGTCGGCACCATGCAGGGGGTCTGGGCGAACCTGCACCACGCGCTGGCCGCGCTGCGGGCCGAACACCCGCGGGTGGTCGTCCAGTTGCGGCAGGCGGCGGTCACCGACATCCGGCAGGCGCTGCGCGAGGGCACGGTGGACCTGGCGGTGGTGGCGCTGGACCGCCAGCAGCAGCGCGGTCTGGTGACCAGGCTGCTGGCCCGCGAGGAGATGGTCCTGGTGGCCTCTCCCCTGCGGAGCCTCACCACGAGTGGTGCCGAGGGCACGGTCGACCTGGCCGGCATCGCCGAGCTGCCGCAGGTGGAGTTCACCCCCGGCTGGGCCATCCGGGACGCGGCCGACCGCGCGTTCCGGGCGGCCAGCGTCGAACGCGCCACGACCTTCGAGGTCAACGACATCGTGGCCGCGTCCGAACTGGTCCGGGCCGACCTCGGCGTCTGCATCATGCCGCCGACCATCGCCGGCCGTTTCCCGGACCTGACGACCTATCGGTTCGCCCGGCACGCGCCGAGCTGGAAGGTGATGGTGGTACGGCCGCCGGGAGAGCCCCCGGCGGCCGTCGCGGCGCTGCTGCGCCACCTCACCTGAAACGCGCTCTTCCCCGTCGAATCAGTCGAACCGCAGGTCGGACAGTTGCCGTTCGAGGGCGCTGATCTCGTCCCCGGGCTCCGGGTCCGCCGGCCGGGCGGCCATCAGGGCGCCCAGTGCGCCGCCCGCCCGGCGGATGCGCGCGGGCAGTCCGTCGGCGTACTCGTCGCCGCCGGTCCCCCAGTCCTCGGCCGCCGCGTACCAGGCGGTCGGTACGACGACGGCGCGCAGGTGGGGCGAAGAGCAGACGGCGGGCGCCCATCACCTTGATGCGTTCGTGCTCCGAGGGAGTGCGTCCCGTGGTCGGGTCGGTCGTCACGTCACCGACCGTGAAGATGCCGAATTGCAATGGTTTGGCGTCTTCCGGTTCCGGCGAGTTGCGTCGCGCATGCGTGGGATGCGCCGAACGCTGGCCGTCCTCCTCCCGGCCGCCATGACCGTGCGCGCACCGGAACGGACCCTCCAGTGCCCTGCCGCCGGGCCCTGGCACTGTGTGGCGCGACGCCGTGCGCGACGAGGCATGTCGACGGGCCGGGGCTGCCTACGGTCGGGGCCATGCAGCTTCGCAGAGTTCTTGCCGCCGCCGTGGTCGGCACCACGGCGCTCGCCACCACGATCACGAGCGCGGACGCGGCCCTCGCGGCCCAGCCGCCACTCACGCCGACGTCCTTCGTCGCCCACCTCGACCTCGCCGCGGGACAGCAGCCCGAGAACCTCACCCTCCTTCCGGGCGGCGCCGCCGCGGTCACCTTCGCCTTCTCCCGCCAGGTCGCGGTGATCGAGCGCACCGGCACGGTCCGCGTCCTCGCGACACTGCCCGCGCCGCCCGCGGACGCCCGGACCCCGGTCCTCGGATCCCCCTTCCTCGGCGGCATCGTCCAAGGCCCCGACCGCGCGCTCTACTTCCTCTACGCCACCGGCACCGCCGACCTCACCGGCGTCTGGCGGCTGCGTCCCGGCGGCAGCCCGGAGCGCATCGCGGCGCTGCCCGCCGACGCGCTGCCCAACGGCCTGGCCCTCGACCGGTCGACCGGGCAGCTGTACGCCGCCGACTCGGTGCTCGGCAGGATCTGGCGGATACCCGCGACCGGCGGCGCCCCCGAGGTGTGGGCGACCGGCGCCGCCCTCGCCCCGGCCGGCTTCCTCGGAGCCAACGGCGTGAAGGTGCACGACGGGGCCGTGTGGGTGAGCAACCTCGACCACGGGACCCTGCTGCGCATCCCGGTCCGCCACGACGGCACCCCCGGCGCGGTCCGCACCGTCGCGACCGGCCTGGCCGGCGTCGACGACTTCGCGTTCACGGGCCGCGGCGACCAGCTCCTCGCGGCGCTCAACGCCGGCAGCGAGGTGGCCCTGGTGTCCGGGAACGGCGGCCACACCGTCGTCCTCGACCGCACCGACGGCCTGCAGAACCCCACGTCCATCGCCGTCCGAGGCGACAAGGTGTACGTCGCCGACGCCGCCTACGTCACGCAGCAGGACCCCAACCTCCTCACCACCCGCCTCCACTGACCCGACCGAGGACATCCCATGAGCTCCCCCTCCCGACCCGCCGCCGGCACGGCCGCGTTCGACCCCGAGCAGTTCCTCGTCGTCCCCGCCCGGACCTTCGACGACCTGGAGGTCGGCGAGGTGTTCCGCGCCCCCAGCCGGACCCTGACCGACGCACACGCGGCGGCGTTCCAGACCGTGTCCGCCGACAACCACCCGGTCCACTACGACGCCGAATGGGCCCGCCGGCACGGCCACAGCGCCCCCGTGGTGCACGGCCTCCAGGTCCTCGCCTTCACCGCACCGGGCGCGACCCTGTTCCCGCACGTCATCGGTGAGGTCTTCGTCAGGTTCACGGAGCTGTCCTGCGCCTTCACCGGCGAGGTGCACTCGGGCGACACCCTGTACCCCGCGCTGACCATCACCGCCCTCGAACCCGCCGAGGACGGCACCGGGGTCGTCACCACGGCGGCCACCGTCCACAACCAGCGGGGCGAACTGGTCCTGTCCGGGCAGCACAAGTACCTGCTGCGCCGGTAGCCACTCGTGGAACAAGCGTGGGGGGGGGGGCGGGAGCCCACCCCCCCCCCCCCGGCCAGGGGGCGCCGACATACACCGGGTGGGGGGTAAGCTGCCGAGCGGCCCACACCCCCCACCCCCCCCCG